>CAYOYG010000009.1:0-9545 GCA_964408135.1 uncultured Eubacteriales bacterium
GATTAATTATATTTATTATTAATTTTATTTATTTAATTTTGCAAATCAATTAATAATTGCATAATTTAACAGGAAACGAGGATTTCACATTGATTCAACGAAGATGTATGCTATTTTCATTTTTTTGTGCTATATTATTCTTATAGAATTGTTTATTTTAAACAGAAAGGAGAAATATGGATTATCTTTTGATTAATAAACTAATCACGAAACCCATATACCGTCAAATTGTTGATTCCATCAAAGGCGCCATTGCCAGTCAACGGTTGAAAGATACGGATCGCTTACCCAGCGAAAGAGAGCTATGCTCCATATTTTCCATCAGTGCAACTGTCGTTAAAAAAGCTTATGATGTCTTAATCGAAGAAGGTTTGATTATCCGCATCAAAGGTAAAGGTACATTTGTTACCCATCGAGATCACCAACGTTTTTCTTTAAAAAACATCCATGAACTCGATCGTGAAGGCATTTTCAATCAAACTGTCTTCACAAGAAAGGTTTTACTGCTTGACCAAATTAAATACGAAACCCAAGCCTATCGAATTTTGGATTTAAATGAAGGTGAATGGTGTTATTCCTTGTTGTTCCTCATCGAGACAAATAACAACCCCCTCTTTTTTCAAAAAGTGTTACTCCCGAAAAAATATTATCCAAAATTCAATAAGCTCTATGATTCATCCCAATCCATCTTGAGCAATATCGAAAAGATTGGCCACCTCGAAGTTGATCATTTTCAATGTCTTTTTAGTGTCATCAATTTCAATGAATATGAAAGTGCACTTCTCATGGTTGCCAATGATTCATCCGGTCATTTAATACGTCAAAAAGTCATCGACAAAGCCAATCGTTCGATTGCCTATCTCCAAAGCTATTTCCCAGGTCAATATGTAGAAATGGAGTTGACGCACAATGAATGAATTTCTATTTACCCATCTAAAAGTTGATCGACGCTCAAAAGTCCCATTTGGAAAACAAGTTAAATACCAATTACATAGTCTGCTAATGGAACAAGTATTTCCTTTTAAAAGTAGCCTACCTAAGGCGGAATTACTCGCCAAGTCTTTAGGCATTGAAACAAAGGATGTTTTGGATGCCTATCAAGAATTAGCTAAAGAACGCTACTTGATTCTTCATAAAGATAATACCGCTGAAGTCATTATTTTTGATTTGTCGAGTAAATTTGCCGATCGCATTTACTCCATCTATGAAGAAATCATTCGTTTAGGTCTTAAACCATCGATTCAATGTCTGGAAGCAAAATACATTGATTTATCGCAAGAGGAATTAAAACAAATGGACTTCGCTCCAAATGAAAAGGTTTTTTACTTAAAAAGACTCTATCTAGGAGATAATATGCCCTTTGCTCTTATCTATCAATACTTCCCTTCATCCATCTTTCCAAAGATTGATCAATGGTTAAACTGCGAGGCTCCTGCGTTTACACAACTATTTCAAAAAGATAGTATCAAAATAGTCTCGACTTCCAAAGTCATTCGCGCTATCAATTTGAATGAAGAAGAAGCAACACTATTACAACAACGGGAAAATTGTGCGGGACTCTGTGTTTTTCATCATTACTTTGATCAACAAAATCGTAATCTAAGTTATGATAAGACCTTGGTTATCAATCGTTACTTGTTTCAAATTGATTTTCCTTATACAATGAAAGATAAAAACGAATCAAAATAAATAACAAGTCATCAAAATTGTCAACCTAACTCGATTGTGTTATCCTATTACTATTGAGGTGAAAACGATGAAGATTTATAAATCGACCGAAGATTATCTGGAACAAATTTTTATGTTGCAACAAAGCCAAACGGAAGTACGATCGATTGATATCGCCAATCGCATGAATTTTAGTCGGGCTAGTGTTAGTATTGCTATGAAAAAACTCAAAGCAAATGGTTATATTTTTATTCACGAAAATGGGGTCATCGAATTCACTGATAAAGGACGACAACGAGCCACCCAAGTTCTCGAACGCCATGAAATTATTGCTCAAACATTGATGGCACTCGGAGTGGAAAAAACGACGGCTTATAATGATGCTTGTCGGATTGAACACGATATCAGCGAAGAATCCTACACGATTATTAAAAAGCATTACCTTGATCATGCATCAAAGCTAAAAAGATGATGCTTTTTTTATGAATCTTAAATTGACAAAGTAATAATTTATCGTTACAATTAGATAGTCATAGGGGAGTAACTGGCGCCATGTGCGTAGGTAGATCAACAGCCCGGCCGTAAAAAAGCCTGATTTATCTTTAGACAGTAAGACTTATGCACCAGTATGTGTGCATGGGTCATTTTTTTTTGTAAAGGAGAGAACAACATGGAAACCTATCGTACTTCAATTCATCAAATTCTAGAAGAAACTTCGTCTGACGCAAAACACGGACTATCCTCCTCTGAAGTCGCTTCCCGTCATGAAAAATTTGGCTATAACGTCCTCGCGGCGAAAAAGCAAAAAACATTCTTCGAATTATTTCTCAATCAATTTAAAGACTTTTTAGTCATTATTCTTTTAATCGCAGCGGCCATTTCCATTGTTATGGGGATTGTCACTGGTGAAGGATTACTCGATGGAATTATCATTTTAGCGATTGTTTTCCTCAATGCAGTTCTTGGTGTTTCTCAAGAACAAAAAGCTAATAACGCCTTAGCTGCTTTAAAGAAAATGAGTTCACCAAAAGCAAAAGTATTACGCGATGGTCATACCATTGAAATTAATACATCTGACTTAGTCGTTGGTGATATCGTATTTTTAGAAACAGGGGACTTTGTTCCTGCCGATGTTCGTTTAATTGAAAGCACCAACTTACAAATCGATGAAGCGGCTTTGACCGGTGAATCACAACCAGTTGAAAAAAATGCAAAACATCATTATGAAACTACCAAACCATTGGCGGAACGTCAAAACTGTAGTTATATGTCCACCTTTGTTACCTATGGTAAAGGTAAAGCAGTTGTCAGTGCCATTGGTATGGATACAGAAATTGGTAAAATTGCCACGATGCTGGATGCCGTTGAAGAAAGTAAAACCCCGCTGCAAGTCACTATCGATGAATTTGCGAAAATTCTCGGTATTATTTGTATCATTGTTTCCGTCGTTGTCTTTGTCCTTGGTTTAATTCAAGGCAATGAAATCTTTGAAATCTTCCTCACCGCCATTGCCCTTGCTGTTGCCGCTATTCCAGAAGGATTAACCGCGGTTATTACCGTCGTTCTTGCTCTAGGAATGCAACGCATGGTCAAGCGTCATGCAATTATTAAAAACTTGTCGACCGTTGAAACCCTTGGTCAAGCGACCGTTATCTGTTCAGATAAAACAGGAACATTAACGCAAAATAAGATGACCATTCAAAAAATATTTGACCTTGATTATGAATACAGTGTCACTGGTTTAGGTTATTCTCTCCAAGGAGATATTCTCCTCAATCAACAAAAGGCTCCGATTTCAAGCAATCTAGAAAAGATTTTGAAAATCAGTTTATTATGTAATACTGCCAAACTTGAAGGCGATAAAGTGCTTGGTGACCCAACCGAAGGGGCTTTACTAGTCTTAGCCGTCAAGGGTGGTTATAGCCTAGAAGATGCAAAAGACAAATTCCCTCAAATCAATGAATATTCCTTTGATTCTGATCGTAAACTCATGACTTCCATCAACCAAGTGGATAATCAATACCTGGTCTTAACTAAAGGGGCCTGCGATCAATTACTAAAGAAATGTTCCCATATCTCAATTAAAGGTGAAATTCGTCCTATCACCCACGAAGACAAAAAAATGGTGTTAGCGCAAAACGAAGCCTATTCGAAACAAGCTTTCCGTGTTCTTGGCTTTGCTTATCAACTGACAGAAGAACCTGAACGTAATGACCTCGAAAATAATTTAATCTTTGTTGGTTTAACCGCCATGATTGACCCACCACGTGCCGAAGCCAAAGATGCCATTGCTCTTTGTCACCGCGCTGGTATCCGCGTCATGATGATTACCGGCGACCACTTAACAACCGCTAAAGCGATTGCGACTGAACTTGGAATTTTAAAACCAGGTAATATCGCCCTTTCGAGTGAAGAAACCGATACGATGAGTGATCAAGAATATGAAGAAGCTATCTTAAAATGTGATGTCTTTGCTCGTTCGACTCCACGCGATAAGATTCGTATCGTCGAAATCTTACAAAAACACGGAGAAAGAGTAGCGATGACGGGCGATGGTGTCAACGATTCTCCAGCCTTAAAACAAGCCGATATCGGGGTGGCGATGGGTATCACTGGTACTGAAGTTTCCAAAGAAGCCAGCAACATGATATTAACCGATGATAATTTTGCTTCGATTGTCTCTGCTGTAGAAGAAGGAAGAATTATCTATAGTAATATTCGTAAATTCACCATCTATCTTGTCTCCTGTAATATCGGTGAAATTATCATTATCTTAGTGGCAATGATTCTCGCACCATTCTTCGATATGCATATCCCACTATTAGCCATTCACTTACTATGGATTAACTTGATGACCGACTCCTTCCCAGCCTTTGCCTTAGGTATGGAAAAAGGCGAAGAAGGTATCATGGAACAACAACCACGTAATAGTAAAGAAAAACTCTTAAATAAACACACTATGGTTAAAGTTCTTATCCAAGGTGTTGGATTAGCTCTAGCTGCTCTTATCAGTTTCAAATTGGGTCTGATTTATCAAGGTGGAACGTTAACTCAAGCAAGAACTATGATCTTTATGACCGTCGTCTTTGGAGAATTATTTAGAACTTATGCTGCTCGCTCAGAAGATAAATCGATGTTCAAAACCAATCCATTTGCCAATCGTTATTTAAATATCGCGGTTATCTTCTCGATTATTCTTGTCATGTTACTTGTCTATATTAAGCCACTTGCCAATATCTTCGGGCTTGAGATTCTTGATTTAAGCGAATTAGCCATTGCTATTAGCTTAAGTTTTGTGCCAATGCTCTTTGCCGAATTTGCCAAACTATTCCATCCAAAACGGAAGGCATAAAAAAAGATGGGTCATCCCATCTTTTTGTTTACTTTAAGAATCGCTTCGCTAGTTTTAACTTGGCCGGTGTAAAAGGATGATAACGCATCGAAAGATCCACTTTGAGCGAACGATTTAAAACCGATTTTGCGTGAGAAAATGTTTCAAAACTATGTCGGCCATGATAAGAACCCATACCACTAAATCCAACGCCACCAAAGCCCATATGATGATTGACAAAATGCATCAATGTATCGTTGATGGTTCCACCACCAAAGCTAACAGAGGTGATAATTTTTTCTTGTACTTGTGGATTATTCGTAAATAAATACAAGGCCAATGGTTTATCTTTCTTTTGCAAAATTTGAATGACTTCATCTATCGAATCATAGTCAATTAGTGGAAGGATTGGGCCAAATATTTCTTCTTGCATTACTTTGGAATCAAAGGTAATCTCATCGAGAATCGTTGGTTCAATTTTGCTACCTTGGCTATTTCCACCAAAGACAATTTTTTCATTCTCCATCAATCCTTTTAAACGCAGCACATGCTTTTCACTGATAATTTTTGGATAGGAATCGTTGTGTAAAACATCTTGACCATAAAAGGATTGTACCGCTTCTTTATAGGCTTCAATAAAGACAGGTTTATCCACTTTTTTTATTAATACATAATCAGGGGCGATACAGGTTTGCCCCGCGTTGATTAATTTACCAAAAGCAATTCGCTTTGCGACCATCTTCAAATCGATATTTGAATCGATAATCGCGGGACTTTTTCCACCTAGCTCAAGCGTCACTGGCACGAGATTATTTGCCGCAATCTGCATAACTTTTTTCCCGACTGGAATGCTGCCAGTGAAGAATATATAATCAACCTTTTCGTAGAGTAGTGCTTCAGCTTGGGCTGCATTTCCTATGACCGTATAGACATAATTTTCCGCAAATACTTCCGATAGAATTTTCGCAATTACATCGGCTACATGAGGTGAACTTGAGGATGGTTTTACAATCACTGTATTCCCTGCAGCAATCGCACCGACGAGTGGATTTAATGCTAATTGAAATGGATAATTCCAAGGCGATAAAATTAATACCACCCCATATGGTTCATAATAAATGCGACTTTTTGCTTTAAATAGGGCGATAGGTGTTTTTACCTTGCGTGGTTTTACCCAACGACTTAAATGTTTGAGTGCATAGGATATTTCACTCAATACCATGGCAATTTCAGTAAAATAACTCTCTTCTTTTGATTTACCTAAATCAGTATATAAAGCCGAAGTTATGTCATCCATGTGTTGTTCGATCGCCACTTTCAGTTTACCCAAAACTTCTTTTCGATACGCAACAGATTGAGTCGCCTGTGTATGATAAAAATCTTTTTGTTTAGCAACGAGTTCTGTATAATTCATTATAATCAGTGCTCCTTTATATTTTGTTTTGTTTTATCATAACATGGTGGCGTCATAAATGCTGCAAGTATGCAAAAAGTTTACTAATCAAATCTGTTAATGAAAGAAGTTATTCCCAAAAAACATATAAAACATAGTTTCCCCCAGAATAATAAGGTGAATCGTGGTCGTAACTTACCTTTATCCGGTAAAGACCAGTGTAATCAATTGTATGAATGATTCGCTTCGTAGAGCCTTGTTTAGAAGCAAAAAGAAGCAACATTGCATCGCTGTTAAAAAGTGAAACCCGATAATATTGCAGGTCGACTTCATAGGCACAAGTAAACCATATTTCTACCCGATATCCACTTGTCAATTGGATATCATAGTTGTCAATATCTGTATATAGACTATTGCTACCAATGACTGATGTACCATTGGTTGAAATTTGATTGGTTATAGATTCATCTCGCCGATAATCACCCACATCATAATAGACACTCACCCGAGCAGTAGCACTGATATTGTTTGCTGTTGATACAGTAATAGTTACTACTCCGACTTTAATACCTCTAACTACACCTTGATTATTTACATAAGCTATAGTCTCATTTGAAGAAAACCATCGGAGTGTATTCTCAATTGCATCAATAGGACTATAGGTTGCTTGAAGAAGAAGAGAATCTCCTACTGTAACTCCATAACTAGAAGCAGACAAAGAAATGGCGGTTGGATAGACTCGTTGAACTGTAACATAAGCCTCTCTTCGCAAATTTCCATTAACTTGTACTGTTATAACACTCGTTCCTGCTTCAATGGCTTGGATATGGCCTTGCTGATCAATAGCCACTGCGTTGGTATGACTAGAGGTCCACAATACTGGTAACCCTTCAATACTTTTATTATTTAAGGTAGCAGTGAAAGTAAAAACATCTCCCACATACATAGTTAATTGATACTGATTGAGCTCAACCGAGTTTATAATTCCACATCCACAAGTTAGGAGCGAAAAAACGAATATCATTATACTTATTACTGCTTTTTTCATGTACTGCTTTACTCCTTTTATCGATAATTAAAAAATATTATCAAATAAAATTATAGTCATGCAGCATGACTGAATTTGTCACCTTATAAAAAATCTCCACGAAACGTGGGGATTTTATCTATAAATGGATGACTCCAAGATGTTCTAGAATGATTTTTAAACCGATGAGAACTAAGATAATACCACCAAGTAATTCGGCTTTTGCTTTGCATTTACTACCTAAAATATTACCTAGCATTACGCCAATTGAAGAAAGCACTAAGGTAATGACTCCAATGATCGAAGAGGCATGATAAACATTGACTTGCAAGAAAGCAAACGATATACCAACGGCTAAAGCATCAATACTAGTGGCAATCGCAAGCGGTAGCATTTTTTTAAAACGCATCGATGGTTCGCCAATATTCGGACATGAATCCCCTTGTTCAATGCTTTCTTTAATCATCTTGCCACCAACCAAGAATAATAGTCCAAACGCCACCCAATGATCAAAGGATTTGATTTGGTCTGCAAAAGTAGTTCCTAGATAATAGCCAATGACGGGCATTAAGAACTGAAATCCTCCAAAGTACAAACCGATGATGAGAGCTTTGCTACGTTTCTTGTTGGTTATCGTTAAACCTAGACACATGGCGACGGCAAGAGCATCCATCGATAAGCCAAGCGCTAATAATACAATTTCAATTGTTCCCATTGACACTTTTCTCCCCTTTGATAAGAAAAGACTCGTATATAACCCTTTTTTCTATACGTTAATCGCATAAAAAGAACGGTTATACATGAGTCTCGTTTTTTAAGACAAGCCAGGTTAATCAACCAGTGTGTTGACTTGCCGCATCGAAATGCTAACTACTCCCCCATGAAGGATAAGTCATTTTTCTTCGTTTTTATTATAAGGTTCTTCTCCATCCTTGTCAAAGAAAAAAGAGCTTTTGCTCTTCTTCTACACTAATTTACCATTATAGGCCGATATGCCACCAAGAATATTCACGACTTGATACCCCATCTTGCCTAGGTAATCACTGACCATCGCCGAGCGATTGCCTGAATGACACATCACATAATAAACTTTCTTTTTGTCAAGAACCTTCATCCCACGTTGAAAGTCACTGACGGGGATATGCATTGCCCCTTCAATATGACCTTCTTCCCATTCATCAAGTTCACGAACATCGATGAGATTAATTGGTTCATTGCCTAACTTACGACTAAACTCACTCATAGTAATTGATCGATACATGTTTATTTCCCCCTTTTAATACGAATAACGATTGAGTCCACCCTTGATATTGATGGCATCAATGCCTTTTTTGCGTAGATACTTAACGGCAGCTTTACTGCGCGCTCCTGATTGACAAATCACATAGACTTTTTCTTGTGTTTTAAACGTTTCAATTTGATCGAGTGGAACATTGCGTGCTCCTTTAAGATGACCACGAGCGTATTCCATCGGTGTGCGAACATCGATAATCTTTTTATAATCTTTGATCTCTTGTAGTGTCGTCGAAGGAATGGATGAAAAGAACAGCATATTATCAACCTCCGCGCTTACTATAACCAATCTTTTTTTGAAAAGCAAATTATATGCTTTCACGTTTTATCCGATTGAAATATTGATTCACTCTTTCTTCAAGATGCGGATCTTTATAGAGTAAGTCATTAAGTAGTTTTTGGGTTCTTATGTGTTTATATAAAGCATCGCTTACGTGATAAGTAGAGGGAAATTTATTTTCAATATCACGCATAGAAAACAGTCCTTCATCGACGACGACATCCAACAATTTATTATCGATAACATAACTTGGTTCTTGACTAAAAAGATGGACCCCCATATAAAAATCTTGTTTCCTTGGTAAATCAAATAATTCCAAGATGGTGCGATAGGTATCAATTTGACCACGAACGAGATTTTGTTCTCCTTTAATTAAGCCTTCATAGATACCATCGTTAGTAAGCTTTGTTCCAGGAACATACATGAAGCAACCAAGATGAAGAAGATGGAGCCGTTCTTCTTCGTTCGTTAATGTTCGATTAAATAATTGATTTAAATCGCCATTTTTCAAACCACTACCATGGTCACCATAAAAGAAATAAACCGCGTTTGT
>CAYOYG010000009.1:9645-14201 GCA_964408135.1 uncultured Eubacteriales bacterium
GAGATATGTTTTCGATTTAAATAATCCGAGGCATATAAGGTCAGGGTTGGTGTGCGTCGTGCGACGATTTTGTTTTCAAAATCTTCACAGGCATGAAAATCATCAAACCCCAGAATATGAGGATAGGCTTGCTTGCGATTATAAAATCCACCCTCATCCCCATGAACAGCGTGGGTTTCATAACCACTTGTTTTAAAATATTTTGGTAAGGTTGTCAAACGAGGAACATCTTTATAGACTTTCTTTTTCAAGTCATAACGATGCCAATAAAGATTACTAAATCCACTTGGATATAATCCCGTTTGTGTCGCGACTTCTGCATCGCTTGAAACCCCAATACCGACACTGGTATAAAAACGGTTAAACAGCAAGCATTCTTTAAAGAAGGTATCAAGGAATGGTCGTTCTTTCGCAGTTTGTTGCAAGGCGAGGATAAAATGATTCAGTGATTCGACTTGGACCAAAACTAGTTTTTTTCCTTCTAGAATACCTTGTAATGAATTATCGTTTTTGCGTAAAGAAGCGTCAATATGAATGGTTTTTGAAACTTCGTCAAGAGACAAAACATTATGATACGTTTTTTGATCCAAAATATTGATGTATGATGGTTTATTTTTATTGATGGCATCAAACTGAGGATAGAGTTCTTCTTCAGTTTTATAATTTAAGATCTTTTCCATTTTTCGTCTATAACTAAAAATGGAAATAGGGCTTAAATAATAAGGATAGACGCCTAGATTTTGAATGGAATAAGTGCTTTTGACCGATTTAATAGCTAGCCCTTGACGAAACTGATGATCAAAGATCGTTTTTTGAATATAGAGAATCCCAAAGAACAGAAGGATTAAAGCGATATTTAACCCAATATCTTTCGGAAGGATTGTTTGTCTTAATAGTTCACCATCTAATGTAAAGTAAAAAGCTAATAAGACAAGTGAAGGTAAAAACAAGATGATGCGATAATACAAAATTAATTCCTTAAAGAATTCAAGGGGTAATCCTTTAATAATCGCCCGGGCAGGGTTTTTAAACATTTCCATACCTTCTTTGGAAAAAGCAGTCCCAAAATATTGGGTATAAACGCTTAAAGCCAAACATATAATATTTAAGAAGAAACTAACGGCGAGGATGTAAATCATAAACGAACGATATTGGGGAAAACTTAAATTACCAATAAAAATAAAAATAAATAAAACCGCCACATTGCCTAAGATCGAAGTTAATTCCCCTTGGATGGTGTGACGACATGGTGCGATATAGCGATTGAGTTTCTCACGGGTCAAAAAATAGGTATTTGTTTGATTGAGTAAAACAAAAAGAAAGGTAAATAGATAAATGGATTGCATAATGGTCATATAATCATCCTCGTTATTAGTATAAGTTTACTACGATTCCATCAATCTGTGAATAGAAAAAAAGGATTGTCTATTTTTACCAATCCTTTAAAAATTCATTTCTCGAATTCGTTTATAAATAATAGAAATCACGCGTAGAAATACATCATCCTCTTGTCCACTTGGATCTTCTAGTCCCCAATCTTCCCGATAAGAGCAAGGTAGAAATGGACATTCCACTTGACAGCCCATAGTAATGACGATATTAACTGGAGGAATGTCAGAAAGCAGTTTTGGTTTTTGTGTTTTCTCCATATCAATACCATATATTTTTTTCATTAATCGAATGGCATCGGGATTAATAGAATTCTTGATAGTGGTCCCTGCGGAATAGGCTTCATAGACATCACTACGATAAAAATTACATAAAGCTTCGGCCATTTGACTGCGACATGAGTTGTGGACACATATAAAGGCAATTTTCAATTTCTTCATCTACTTATTCTCCTTATTGAAAATGGTGTTTGGATCGGTTGGCTATCTTAACCAATATCAGCATAACTGGTACTTCGGTCAAAACACCCACAATCGTTGCTAAAGCGACTCCTGGATTCAAAGGAAAGACAGCGAGTGCGACCGCGACCGCTAATTCAAAGAAGTTACTAGCGCCAATCATACAAGCAGGAGCGGCAATATCAAAAGGCAAATGCAAAATCTTACCACCGATAAACCCGATACCAAATATCAAGAAAGTTTGCAAAACTAAAGGAATGGCAATTAAAAGAATATGAATTGGGTTTTGAATAATCAAATTGGCTTGTAGGGAGAAAATTAATACTAGGGTTAATAATAGACCGATGGTTGTGATGGAATTAAATCGACTAATTACCTTTGTATTTAAATATTCTTCACTACGGTAGCGAATGACTAACCAACGGGTAATAATGGCAAGAACCAATGGAATAACGATAAAAATAACAACGGATAAAACTAGGGTTGACCATGGAATCGCAAAGCCTCCAATTCCGAGTAGAAAAGCGACAATGGGAACAAAAGCGATTAAGATTATTAAATCATTTGTCGCTACTTGAATGAGGGTATATGCTGGATTCCCTTTGGTTAATGAACTCCAAACAAATACCATGGCAGTACAAGGCGCTGCCCCAAGTAATACGGCGCCTGCTAAATAATCATTCGCAAGAGAGAAAGGTATCACATTCTTAAAGAGTATGAGAAAGAAGAAATAGGCAATTGCATACATGGTAAATGGTTTGATTATCCAATTAATCACCCATGTTAAATATAATCCTTTGGGATTCTTTCCGACATTTTTTACCGAGCTAAAGTCAATCTTAAGCATCATCGGATAGATCATTATCCAAATTAAAATGGCAATAGGAAGATTGACATTGGCGATTTCAAATTGATTAATAAATAGTGGTATTGAAGGAATAAATTTTCCAATAAGAAGACCAATCCCCATACACAACAACACCCAAACGGATAAATAACGTTGAAAAAAATCAATTTTTGTCTCTTTCTTTACCATCTTGTTCCACCTCGTGTTATATTGATAATTATCGATATGACAATATTTTACCATGATTTTCACTGAAAAAATAGCCTTAAAAATGTAAAAAAACAATTTACAAATAGCACTCTTTTCTTTGCATCTTTGTATTGTTTAGTGCACTTCTATGCTATACTTATCTTCGCTATGAGGTGATACTATGGAAAAATGGAAAAAGACGATTACCTACTTTATGAGTGGGCAAATGATCTCTTTATTTGGATCCATGCTCGCCCAATATGGGATTACTTGGTATATAACATTAACCACCCAGTCGGGTGTTATGATGACACTCTCTATCTTGTGTGGTTTTATTCCTTCATTAATTCTCTCCCCTTTCTCGGGAGTTTTTGTCGACCGCTTTCACCGCAAAAAACTCATTATCTTGGCGGATGCCATGATTGCCGGTGTCACATTAATCACCGCCGTTATCTTTCTATTTGGTTATCATGAAATCTGGTTATTATTACTCATCTCCGTCTTCCGTTCGCTTGGAAACTCAGTTCATACACCAGCGGTTGGGGCTGTTTATGCCCAAATTGTTCCCCCAGAAAAACTCATGAAAGTCCAAGGGTTGAATCAAGGTATTCAATCCGCGATGATGATTGTCTCGCCGGTGATTGCCGCAACACTGCTTGCCCTTTGGCCTTTAGAATTAGTATTCGGGATTGATGTCATTACCGCCATCTTGGCAATCACTACTCTCTTATTATTTGTCCCAATCCCAAGTCATGCCAATCAAGCGAAAAAAGGACAAAAAGTCGAGTACTTCAGTGATATTAAACTTGGAGCCCAATATATTGCAAAGCATGTCTTTTTAATTCCTTTCTTTATCTATACCGCAGTGGTTTTGTTCTTAGTTGCTCCGCTTGCTTTTTTAACTCCTTTACAAGTGGTTCGTACCTTTGGTGAGGAAGTATGGCGACTGTCCGCGATTGAAATTGCTTTCTCGTTAGGAATGACCCTGGGTGGTTTATCGATCGCCCTATGGGGTGGATTTAAAAACCGAATGGTGACTATGGCCTTCTCTATTCTTGGAATGGGCTTATTTTCGACTTTGATGGGGGTAATACCTAGTTTTATTATTTACTTATCTTTAATGTCATTAACTGGAATTATCTTGCCGTTTTTTAATACCCCCGCGGTCGTTATGATTCAAGAAAAAGTGGAACCTAGTTTTCTAGGCCGCGTCTTAAGTGTAATGAATATGATTTCCGCTTCAGCCATGCCACTTGGTATGCTCGTATTTGGACCTTTGGCGGATATCGTTCGCATTGAATCTCTATTAATTATCTCGGGAGGGTTGCTCATCCTGGCTGGCTTCTTCTTATTTACGAATAAAAAACTATTGGCTTCTGGTCAGCCAAAGTCAAGGGAAAAACCAAAAGTAATCGAACCATAAAAAAAACACATCAAGCGATGTGTTTTTTATTTGATATTAGATTGTCTTTTCAATCCATTTTTGGAAGGAAGCAAGGACTTCTTTTAAGAATCCCTTAGTCTTTTCATCGATCAATTGACCTTTTTCATTGAAGAGCTTGTAAGCATTGGAGAGATAGACTTCTGGTTGTTGCATGGTTGGGACATTTAAGAAGACTAGGCTTTGTCTTAAATGATGATTGGCCCCAAATCCACCTAAACTACCAGGAGTA
>CAYOYG010000010.1:0-9701 GCA_964408135.1 uncultured Eubacteriales bacterium
GGGACTACTGATGCATGGTAGACCAACACTTTTTCCTTCCACCGCTCGTGCCATTTTAGGAATCTTACATTTTTATAACATCGAACTTCAAGGTAAAAATGTTGTTGTCGTTGGTCGCAGTAAAATCGTCGGAATGCCGGTTAGTAAAATGTTGTTAGATCAAAACGCCACCGTAACGATTTGTCATTCAAAAACAAACCATCTAGCAACGATTTGTCAACAAGCCGATATCCTCGTTGTGGCGATGGGCAAAGCCAATTTTATCACCCCAGATTATGTAAAAAAAGAAACCATCGTCATCGATGTTGGTATTCATTATTTGGAAAATAGTGGTTTATGTGGCGATGTCGATAAAAGTGTTTATCCATTGGTGGCTTTTTATTCACCAGTACCCGGTGGTGTTGGTCCATTAACGAGTGTGATGCTGATGGATAATTTAATGCAAATTATTCAAGCGAGGGAATCGCTATGAGTGAAGTTAAAAATTATGATTTAGATACCATCGTCGAGATGCGCAAAGAACACCCATGTCAAACTAGAAGTAAACGGTGGGTTGTTGTGCGTATGGGTGCCGATATCAAAATCAAATGTTTGGGGTGTGGAACGATTGTTATGTTAAGTCGTCATGCTTTTGAGAAAAATTTGAAAAAAGTAATAGGAAAAGAAAACACCAAATAGGTGTTTTTTTGTCGGATTATGCAACTTATTTTTTTGTGTTCTCCCTATGATTCTAATGGGAGATGAATACAATGCGATTATCTATAAAAAACATCAAAAAGACAATTCATAAAGAAGTATTATTTCATCATCTAAATTTTGAATGCAGCACTGGTCAAATGGTGTTTTTGTGTGGCGAATCTGGTTGTGGAAAAACAACACTTCTTCATATGATCGCCGGTTATGATAAAGATTATGAAGGTGAGATAATCTTTAGGGAGATGAATGAGGAAAATCAAACCAATAGATCTAGAAATTCATTTGGTCAAATCGGATTTGTTTACCAAGACTTTCATCTAATTGAGGGGTATACAAATTTAGAAAATATTGTATTATTTCACACCTATGATGAAGAGGTGTTGGCGGAAATTATTCAAAAACTTTCATTAACTAGTCTATTAAACAAATATCCGCATGAAATATCGGGCGGTGAAAAACAAAGGATTGCATTGGCCCGCACACTCTTGAAAAATCCATCAATTATTTTGTGCGATGAACCAACAAGTTCTGTCGATGAAAACCAAGCAGAATTTATTATGCAAGTATTAAGAAAACAAGCCGAAAAATCGCTAGTTATCGTAGCAAGCCATGCACGACAATTTGCTAGGGAATATGCGGATATAATCATCGAGTTACCAAGTGGAAATGTAGAAGAATTTCATCGCGAAAAATTCATTGAACACGAGGATAAAATTTCTTCAAAGCTAGCAAGGAAATTTAGGGTGATTCCTTTTATTACTGTTCAAGCAAAAATGTACTGGCGGCGTATTACACATTACCTTCTTCCGCTTTTTTTACTTACTATAGCTACTTTGTGCATTCTAATTGGCTTTGGGATTTATCGTGGATTTGTTGATAAAATTGCTGAAGAAAAAAAGAAGAGAATCGATGCACAATATATTATGTTATACGGAGTCCCCCAAGAAAATAAAACAGAGATAGTGCAAGAATTATCTTTGAATCTCGAAGAAGAGATTACTCCCTATTATGAGTTACTGAATGATCAGATTGTCAGTTATTTTTATCTCTATAATCAAGAGCGAAAATTTCAAAATTTTTATTTTGAGATAGTCGTTCTAGTTGATGTTGTGCCAAGTGGATACTTTTTTATTAATCAGTTATTTTATCAAAAATGTTTGCAACAAATCGATGCGTTTTATATGCAAATACATTATCAGCAACAAGATTATGATCTTTATTTTCCTGTTAAAGAAGTCATTCAAGATGGCCTATTTTATAATGTACCTCGCCTTTATATTGGCTATGATCAGTGTCAACAAATCTGGCCGACATATACCTCAGAGGTTCTTTCTGTGTATTATGTTCAAGAGAATGTCGAGAAGACACAACAATTATTATTTCAAAACTCACAATTTATTGCAAAATATCTACCCCATGATTCTAGTCTGTTTCGCTATGACTATTCAACCTACCTACTTAGCAAACTTCAATACGATTTAACAAAGACACTTTCACCACTACTATGGCTAATCATTGGGGTTTTTGCTTTGCTTCTATCTGCTATCTTGCATCTAATATTTTATTACTTATTTGATGTTCACCGTCCAGAATACACCCTATGGAAAGCAGAGGGATATACAAAAACAGGTCAAGCTATGATTCTGTTATCGGATGTTTTATTCAGTAGTATTCTTGCTTATGCGGCGGCCATAATTCTAATGCTTGTATTTCTAGCGCTGCCATTCTCTTATTCTTTCTCCCAATCTACTATAAAAAACGGGATTATTCTTGCCGCTCTATTTCTGTTCCTACACGGAGGGATGATCGGATTGCGTATGTTTTTCAGTGTTCGTCGCCTCTCTATCACAGAACAATGGAAGGAGAATCAAGGATGCTGATTGTGAAGAATCTATATAAAGATTATGCTAAGAAACGCGTGTTAAGTAATTTTTCTTATACCTTTGAAGAAGATAAAACTTACGCCTTGATGGGACCATCTGGTTGTGGGAAGACCACGCTATTAAAAATACTCGCTGGACTTGATGACCAGTATCGAGGACGCATGTTTTATAATAGCAACGAGATATTGAAACAAAAGCGAATTATCCGTCATTATATTCGTGATTGTGTTGCGTATTCTCCTCAATTTCCTGTTTTCTTTGAAAATGTAAGTGGATATCAAAATCTAGCGATTGCTCTACCGACAAAAATAAATCTTCCTCAGCATGAATTTCTCCATGTATCCTTACAAAAGAAAGTGCAAGTTCTATCGGGAGGAGAGAGGAAAAGAATCAATCTGCTTTTACATATTAAACGAAGAAAACCCATCTTACTTTTAGATGAACCAACGAGTTCACTCGATGAAGACAATCAACAAGCGCTTATGAACTATATTATTAAAAATCATCAAGGTATCTTGATATTCTCCACTCACAATCAAGCCTTTGCAAAGGCCTATGCCGATGAGATTATCTATTTATGATGCATCGCTATATCGCTTTAATCAAAGTCTTTTATTCCTCCAACCGCGTATTTCATAAACGCTATTATAAAATTATAATCAGCGCTTTAGGAAGCATTTTCTTTTGTTTTATTTTATTAGATAATTTTTCGGCACTTCTTTATTCAACTATCCATCAAGACAATCAACCTTCTTCGGTCTATCTTTCGAGCGATCCTCATTTGTATTTTGAAAATACTCTTCTTAGTCATCCCGATATATATCATCAATACACCAATCATGGGTATGATTTTAAAGTTATGATTTTTGATTATACGATTCAACTATCCTTCGATCAATTTTTTAATTACAACCAGCAATACATAACTACCCTATTCGATCATGAAATCATATTGGTTGGTAATTATGATTTGTATTATGCACTGTGTGGGTTAGTTGAAAAATCCTTTTTACATTACACCGACTTAAACGACTATTTAAGTACGCTACCTTTGCCGGTTCATTTAACGATTAACCAGCAAACTGTGTCGTTCTTATTACGTGGTTTTACTTTGGATGAAAACACCACCATTGCTATCTTAAAAAATGGATGGCAATGGAGTGAAAGAATTTTAAAAAAAGCGCAATGTTTTTTAACAACCGATATTCGCATGGTTCGGGGGAAAGCGATTGAATATCGTTCATTTATTAAGAAAAGTAATGTCGATGAATCCAAGTGGGATTCCACTAATTTCTTTATTTGTCAAGAAGAGGTATGTATGGTACAAAAAGCAAGCTCCCCCTTATTTAATGCCTCCACCTTAACTGGATTAGAAGATCCTTATATCTATCTTCCACTTAATCCCAACCTAGGTGGTGTCTATTTAGAAGAAGGTCAATTTTATTTACGTAATATTCAACTACAAGGTATCGACTTTCATCTACAATTTCAATTGCTTGAATCTTCTATAGAGAATAGTGAAATAGCCCTATCTTCTGCTTTAGCAAATTACCTTGGTCTCCAATTAAAAGAGGGGGTGACATTATCGTGTCGCGATAACAAACGGCAGTATCGTATTGCAAAAATCATCCCATCGGATCAATACATTGTGTATCAAAATGCCGATTGGACCTATGAAGAATGTCGTTTATTAAATAAGGCATCCGTCAATGAATTTTTGACTAATCAAATCGCTCTAATAACCCCTAAAAATTATCAACAATTACAAGAACAATATCCTTTATACACCATTATTGATGAACAAGAAGAATGGAAGAAAAGTAGTAATTTCTTTACAATGTATTTAAAAAGTGGTCTACAATGGATTGTTACCCTTGTGCTTGTTTTAAGTGGAATTGCTTTGTTTTATAGTGGACTTAGTGATTATCGCCAACAAAAAAAGAAGTACAATCTATTGCGTGGTTATGGTTATTATGATTATGAGATTATTTTGGTAGTGAGTATGAATCAACTCTTTCTTGGTGTAATAAGTATGCTATTCTCGATCTTGTTTGCGGTATTATTTCAAAGTGGGCTGCAAATACTTATCCAACAATGGGTAAGTCCCTCCTTTATGCTAATCCCCTTATCTGGTCGGCTTTTTACTTGGTGTGGTGGTGTCGTTGTGCTATTTTCTGTGGCTTCGAGCCTATTTCCGTTTGTGAGTCTAAAAGACTCACAGTCGGATTTTACGCCATAATGTAATGTTTTTGTTCAAAATGCTTTGTAATCTAGCTTTTTTAGTGATAGAATATAGTCGCGTATAGATTTACGCAAATTTATGAAAGGTTTAGAGGTTTACAAATGAAAGGCACTGTCAAAATGTTTAACAAGGAAAAAGGATTCGGATTCATTAAAGCTGAAGATGGATCAGATGTATTTTTCCACTACTCCGCCATTGTTGCTGATGGTTTCAAAACTGCAGAAGCAGGAGAAAATGTCGAATTTGATCTAGAAAAATCAGATCGCGGCCCAAGAGCAAACAACATCCGTAAGGCATAGTCTAGTTGTTAAACGCAAGTAAAAAGTCACGTAAGTGGCTTTTTATTTTGCAAAAAGTACCCTGATTTGTTATGATTACAAATGCCAAAGAGAAAAGGAGCGATCATATATGCCATTAACCGCAGGAATCCTTGGTTTACCTTATGTTGGTAAAACTACCTTATTTAATGCCTTAACCAATTCCCAAGTTAAAATTGAAAATTATCCTTTTTCCACCCTCACATCCAACACCGGTGTTGCCGCTGTTTACGATGAACGGGTCGAAAAATTAACCCAAATATTTAAATCCGCGAAAACCGTTTTTGCGACCTTTGAATTTCGCGATATCGCTGGTCTTGTTCGTGGTTCTTCTAAAGGCGAAGGACTCGGGAATAAATTCCTATCGATTATTCGTGAAGTTGATGCCCTTTGTCACGTCGTGCGTTGTTTTGAAGATGATAATATCATCCACGTCGAAGGCAATGTTGATCCAATTCGCGATGTGGAAACCATTAATCTTGAATTAATTTTTGCCGATTTAGAAACGATTGACAAACGTTTACAAAAAGTGGAAAAGAAAGCAACGGTCGCCAAAGACCCAGAAGCTATCTTAGAATACAATGTGTTACTACCAATTTCCAAAGCATTAAACGATGGGAAACCAGCGCGTAATGTTGTATTAAGTAAAGAACAAATGAGTTATGCTCGTGGCTTCAATTTGTTAACGATGAAACCGGTTATTTATGTCGCCAATGTTTCGGATGCCGATATCAGTGATCCAAAACAAAACCCACATTATGTGGCTCTTGAACAATATGCCAAAAATGAAGGCGCTCCGATCATTGCCATCTGTGCCAAAGTCGAAGCCGAAATCGCGACATTAGGCTCGGAAGATAAAAAAATGTTCTTACAAGAATTTGGCATACAAGAATCTGGTCTTGATAAGATTACCAAAACAACGTTCAAGATGCTTGGATTAGCCACCTTCTTAACCGGAGGACCCGATGAATCAAGAGCCTGGACTTATAAAGTAGGTTATAAAGCCCCTCAATGTGCAGGGGTTATCCATAGTGACTTTGAAAAAGGGTTTATTAAAGCCGCCATCTATTCTTATGAAGATTTACTAGCATATGGCAGTGAAGAAGCCGTTAAAACTGCTGGTAAAATTCGCCTAGAAGGCAAAGAATATGTCATGCAAGACGGAGACATTGTCCACTTCCGATTTAACATTTAAGTCAATCAGGCGTATGATAGAGACAAAAGGGGGCTAAGTACCATGCCATTAGTAAATTCAAAGCAGATGTTTCAAAAAGCATATGAAGGCAAATATGCTATCGGGGCGTTCAATGTAAATAACATGGAAATTATTCAAGCCATTACCGAAGCAGCCAAACTGGAAAACTCACCACTTATCCTTCAAGTATCCGCTGGCGCAAGAAAGTATGCTAAACACGTCTATTTAGTAAAACTTGTCGAAGCGGCTCTACTCGATACCAACCTGCCGATTGTTCTTCACCTTGATCACGGCGAAGATTTCGAAATTTGTAAATCCTGTATTGATGGTGGTTTTACCAGCGTCATGATTGATGGATCACACCTACCTTATGAAGAAAATGTTGCTTTAACTAAGAAGGTTGTCGATTATGCTCACGCTCGTAATGTTTCCGTCGAAGGGGAACTTGGTCGTCTTGCTGGCATTGAAGACAATGTCAATGTGGCCGATCACGACGCCAACTATACTGATCCAAACCAAGTCGAGGATTTTGTCAAACGCACAGGGGTTGATTCCTTAGCAATCGCCATTGGAACTTCTCACGGTGCCTACAAATTCAAAAAAGGTCAAAAACCACAATTACGTTTCGATATTCTCGCCGAAGTTGAAAAACGATTACCTGGATTTCCAATTGTCTTACATGGAGCCTCGTCGGTTCTTCCAGAATATGTCGACATCATTAATAAAAATGGTGGCAAGATGGAAGATGCGATTGGTATCCCAGAAGAAATGTTACGCAAAGCTGCCAGCATGGCCGTTTGTAAGATTAATATTGACTCGGATTTACGCCTAGGACTCACGGCTGGTATTCGTAAACACATGGCCGAACATCCCGATCATTTCGATCCACGGCAATATTTAACCGATGGCCGAAATAATGTACGGAAGATTGTTCAAGATAAGATTAAAAACGTTCTTGGCAGTTCCAATAAAATATAAAAAACAACGCCCCACATCGGGCGTTTTTTTATGGATGATTTTCGTGTGGTATGCATTGACTATAAAATCGATGGGTAGTAAAATAAGACCATAAGTAAAAGTTTTATAATAGGAGGAAAATATATGAAACTTGACGACATCAAGAAGGTCGCCATCCTCGGTGGCGGCATGATTGGTTCGAGCTTCGCAGTCAATTATGCTTTAAAAGGCATGAAAGTAGCGGTTCTCGATATCAATGCCGAAGCTTTGAAGAAGGCCGAAGTTATGGTCGATGTAGCCTTGCAAAATTTAAAAGCAAGTGCCATTGTCGATGATAAGCAAATCGCCCAAATTAAAAACAACATCGTCTATACCTTATCCTTACAAGACGCCGTAAAAGATGCCCAATTTGTTCAAGAAAACGTTCGTGAAAACTATGAAGATAAGCAAAAAATCGTGGCTGAATTTGAAAAATTTGCTTCTCCATCCTGTATCTTTGCTAGTTCAACCTCGGGTTTACTCATCTCGGAAATTTCCAAGTTTGCGAAACACCCAGAACGCTTTGTTGGTGGTCACCCATACAACCCACCACATCTCATTCCATTAATTGAAATGACCAAGAGCGAAAAGACGGATCCAAAAGTCTTAGAACTTGCCAAACAATTCTACATTAAGATGGGTAAAGAACCAGTCGTTCTCCAAAAAGAAGCTCTTGGCTTTATCTCCAACCGTCTCCAACAAGGTGTTTTACGTGAAATGGCTCACCTTGTTATGAATGGTGTTTGCACTGTTGAAGATATCGATAAGGCATTAACCTTTGGCCCCGGACTACGTTGGGGTGTTATGGGACCACTTTTGATTTTTGAATTAGGCGGCGGTGGTAACGGCAGAGGATTCACCAATATCTTTAATCTAGTTGGTAAGTCTGTCGAACTTTGGTTAAATGATATGGCTGACTTTAAAAAATACCCAGAAGGTTGGGTTGAAGTTGCACAAAAAGGTATCAATGAATCGATTGCGAATCGTCCAGCTGAAATTGGTAATGACACCAATTCACTCCGCGCTTATCGCGATAAGATGTTAATTGAATTATTAAAACTACACAAAAAATTATAATCAGTGAAAGAGCGATGAAAATCGCTCTTTTTTTATCCATTTTCTTTATCTAAAAATCATGGAAACCCCTATAAAAACAAACACAAAGCCAATAATTGTCGGATTCAGCAGCGAAACAGGAGATATCTGGTCTTTTTCATTGAAAACATTGGCTGAAAAGTGTATATTTTGTTATTACATAGAAAAAAATTAGAAGGAGTGGATGAAATGGTTAAATTAAGAAGATATCTTTATCGATACTGGTATCTTGTGATTATCGGTATTCTAGCGGTTTATTTCCAAGTTCAATGTGACTTGGCTTTGCCAGAATACATGACCAAAATTATCAATGAAGGGGTCGTGGCTGGTAATCGTAACGCCATTTGGACTAATGGACTAACGATGCTTGGTTACGCACTCATCAGTGTCGTTCTTACGATTATTGTCGGTTATATCGGAGCGAAGACAGCGAGTTTATTTTCGCGGGATTTACGGAAAGATGTCTATGCATCGGTTACGGGATTCTCCTTTGAAGAAATCAATAAATTTCAAACTTCTTCGTTAATTACAAGAACAACAAATGACGTGCAACAAATTCAAATGTTGATTATTATGTTACTACGCTTTGGGGTGAGTGCTCCGATTACGGTTATCGGTGCAATTATGAAAATTAACAACACCGCGCCATCAATGACGGCGATTATTGCTATTTCAGTAGCCTTTTTAATTTTAGTAATTTCGACCATTTTTGCCATTGCAATTCCTAAGTTCACAAAAGTTCAAGAAGCTATTGATGATATTAACTTAGTGGTTCGGGAAAACTTGACTGGGATTCGTGTTGTACGTGCTTATAGTGCAGAATCTTATGAAGAAAAGAAATTTAAAAAATCAAATAAACACTTGACGCGCTTATCTTTATTTGTAAACCGCTTAGTCAACTTAATGCCAGCAATTATGTTACTGACCATGAATGGAACGATTTTAGCCATTTATTGGCTCGGCGCTACTTTAATAAGTAAAGGTCAATTAAGTGGTGGGATTGGAACAGTTATGGCGTTTATGTCCTATGGGATGCAAATTCTCTTTTCCTTTTTAATGGCCGTTATGCTCTTTATTATGATACCAAGAGCGAGCGTTTCCGGTAAGCGGATTCGTGAAGTCTTAAATACCAAAACAAAAATTCAAGATCCAACCACTCCTCAAGGATTCAAGAATTTAAAAGAAGTCGAATTTAAACATGTCTACTTCCGTTATCCAAATGCGGAAGCCGATATGCTTCAAGACATTAGCTTTGTGGCCAAAAAAGGGGAAATGAC
>CAYOYG010000010.1:9801-13806 GCA_964408135.1 uncultured Eubacteriales bacterium
ATGGCGGAAGCCAAAGACTTCGTGGATAAAATGGAAAATGGAGTCGATGCCGCGATTGCCCAAGGCGGCAAGAATGTCTCGGGCGGACAAAAGCAACGCTTATCGATTGCCCGAGCCATTATTCGTCATCCTGGCATTTACATCTTTGATGATTCCTTCTCCGCCCTTGACTTTAAAACAGATTTAAAGGTGCGGCACAACTTAAAAAGTGTTTTACAAGATTCTGTCTTTATCGTGGTAGCGCAACGGATTGGTACAATCATCAATGCGGACCAAATTATCGTTCTTGATGATGGTAAGATTGTTGGTAAAGGTAAACATGAAGAGTTGCTAAAGAATTGTGAAGTATATCGCGATATCTGTTACTCCCAAATGAAGAAGGAGGAATTAGAACATGATGAACCAAAACAATAATGCTCGTTCTCAAACCCCTCCAACCAGAGGTCCTGGTGCCGGCGGTCCGATGATGATGGGTGCTGTCCAAAAACCAAAAAACCTGAAGAAAGCATTAAAAGACTTATTTAAATTTATGAAAGGTTATAAGATTGCGTTCTTCATTGCGATTTTATTTGGTATGGCCGGGACAACCTTTACCGTTTTATTTCCAAATATCTTATCTAAAATAACCACAGAAATTATTCTAGGAACTGCCTTTCCCGGCGCTTCGATTAATCTAATCAAGATTGCAAACATTGGGATTTTATTAGCTTGTCTCTACTTTATATCCGCCCTATTTAACTATACACAAACCTATATCTTAACCACGATTACGCAAAAGATATCCTATAATCTACGCGAAGAAATCAGTGCAAAGATTAATCGTTTGCCATTGCGTTATTATGATAGTAATGCCCAAGGTGATATCTTAAGCCGGGTCACCAATGATGTGGATACCATTAGCCAATCTTTAAGCCAATCGTTTAGCCAAATGATTAACGCATTGACCTCCGTTTTAGGATTCTTAATTGTTATGTTTACCGTCGAATGGCGGTTAGCTTTAGTATCCATCGCTACTCTACCACTTAGCACCATCTTTATTATGATGACGGTCAAGAAGAGTCAAAAATACTTCTCTCGTCAACAAAAAGAACTCGGTAAACTTAATGGCATCATTGAAGAAACCTATGGTTCACATACGGTAGTCAAAGCCTTTGGTGCCGAACAAGAATTTATTAATAACTTTAATGAAACCAATGACAATCTGCAAAAAAGTGCCCATAAGAGTCAATTTGTTTCTGGTATTATGATGCCCGTCATGGGGTTTATTGGTAACTTAGGTTATGTGGCTGTCTGCGTGGTCGGTGGCATCATTGCTAAAAGTCCACTTGATATCGCGAATATTCAACAATTCATTCAATACGTTCGTCAATTCAATCAACCCGTCAGCCAAATTGCCCAAGCTAGTAACCTCCTTCAATCTACTGCCGCCGCTTCGGAAAGAGTCTTTGAATTCTTAAATCAAGCGGATGAAGTAGAAACTGGTAATCGGATGGTCGATTTAAATAAAGTGGTTGGAGCAATTAGTTTTGAACATGTTCGCTTTGGCTATGATCCAGAAAAAATCGTTATTAAGGATTTCTCGGTTCAAATTAAACCAGGACAAAAAATCGCGATTGTTGGACCAACTGGGGCTGGTAAAACCACCATTGTTAACCTCTTGATGCGCTTCTATGATGTCCAAGATGGCACGATTCGCGTCGATGGCATCGATTTAAAAGAATACAAGCGCAGTGAAGTGCGCAAACTCTTTGGAATGGTCTTGCAAGATACTTGGTTATTCCAAGGTAGTATTCGGAAAAACATTGCCTATGCATCGCTTGGCCAAAATGAAAAAATTGATATGGACAAGATGAAGAAAATTACCCAAGAAACTCATATTGACCACTTCATTATGTCCCAACAAAATGGTTATGATACATGTTTAACGGAAAACGCAGACAACATCTCCAATGGACAAAAACAATTGTTAACGATTGCCCGCGCGATGTATGAAAACTCACCGATGTTAATTCTTGATGAAGCAACATCGAGTGTCGATACTCGCAGTGAAGTTTTGATTCAACGAGCGATGAAAAATCTAATGGAAGGACGAACGAGCTTTATCATTGCGCACCGTCTATCCACCATTCGTGATGCCGATGTCATTCTTGTCATGAAAGAAGGCGCGATTGTCGAAGTTGGTAATCATGACCAATTAATGGCACAAGGCGGCTTCTATCAAGATCTTTATAATTCACAATTTGAAGACTAATCTAACCCCACCCAGCGTGGGGTTTTCTTTTGAGGAAGAAAGATTTTCCTTTTTATAAGGAAAAAATTAAGTTATAATTGATATACATATAGTTGAGGTGAAAGTATGTCAGTATTTATTACTATAGAAGGACCAGATGGTAGTGGCAAAACATCGGTTGCAAATAAATTAGTCGAAACCTTAAAACAACGCGGAATCCCGGTTTTATACACCAGAGAACCAGGAGGAAGCGATATCGCAGAACAAATTCGTAAAATCATTTTAGATTGCAAAAATACAGCGATGGATGTTCGCACGGAAGCCTTATTATATGCGGCGAGTCGGCGGCAACATCTAACTGAAAAAATATTACCAGCCCTAAATCAAGGTTTAATTGTGATTAGTGATCGTTTTATCGACTCATCTTTAGCCTATCAAGGGTATGGACGGGGCATCGGTATTAATGAAGTATTGAATATTAATTTGTTTGCGACGGAAGGAAGACTTCCGGATTTAACCGTCTATTTTGATGTCAGTGCCGAAGTCGGTTTAGCCCGCATTGGCAAAGATCATAAACGCGAAGTCAATCGTCTTGATTTAGAAAGAGTTGAATTTCATAACAAAGTACGCGAAGGCTATCAACTCTTAGTCGAAAAATTTCCGCAACGCATTGTTAAAATTGATGCAGGGAAATCGTTCGATGAAGTCTATGAAACTGCCTATCATCTTATTTCTACATTTTTAATGAAGGCGAAATTATGGCGGTAAAACAAAAACTGATACAGACCCAACCAATCGCGTACAAGACCTTAGAAAATGGGTTTATTCGTAATAAGAAATCCCACGCGTATTTGATTGTTGGTTCGGAAGGTAGTCCCATCAAAGAAGTAGCGATTTTACTGGCACAAAGCTTTCTTTGCGAACAAGGAGATCCACTCGCTTGTGAAGAATGCCTAACCTGTATTCGGGTCGAGGATTATAACTATATCGACTTTACACTGATTGATGGTTCAAAAGAATCCATTAAGAAGGAAGATATCGATAATTTGCAAGAAGACTTTTCAAAAACCGCATTAGAAGTCGCGGGTAAGAAAGTTTATGTGATTCATCTAATTGAAAACGCTTCGTTTGGCGCTATCAATGGTATTCTAAAATTCTTAGAAGAACCAAGCGATGATATTATTGGTATATTAACGAGTCAAAATCCTTCGAAGATTTTACCAACTATCGTGTCACGTTGTCAGATGATTCGTTTAAAAAATGTTTCAAAAAATGAAATCATCAAGGAACTGGAAACCAAAGGCTATTCACGTGATGATGCACAACTACTGGCGCAAAACAATAGTTCTATCTCCGCAATCGAAGAGATCTTGCAAGACGAAAACTTTCATACCGTTAAAGATGTAGCGATTCAAAGTTTTCAAACCTTGATTGATGAACCAGACAGTATTCATTACTTTGTTCAACGCCAAGTCATTGGTCGAATTAATAGCCGTGTCGATTTATACGCCTATTTACAAGTACTCGAGACCCTAGTAAAAGATGTGAGCAATTATCGCGGTCATGCCCCGTTAATTATGAATGATTTTCAATCCTTCTATGCGCGGTTTGATGCCGGTGTTGATATCAATAAAATTCTCGAAACAATTATGTATACGAAGGGCAGTATTGATCAACGTATCAATGTGGGTTTAGCCCTCGATCGATTATATTTTGAAATGATGGAAAAGTGAGGAAAAGAAGATGGAAGAAAGACAAGATGTAACTCCTGAAAT
>CAYOYG010000011.1:0-13648 GCA_964408135.1 uncultured Eubacteriales bacterium
GGGTTATTGACATCAGGCCAACCTAGAGTTGAAAATGGCCATAAAGCACTTGAAAACCAAGTATCAAGTACATCTTCATCTTGAACATAATTTTCAATATCCTTTGGTGGATTATAATCTACATATATTTCACCACTGGTTTTATGATACCAAGCAGGTATGCGATGTCCCCACCATAGCTGACGAGAAATACACCAATCTTCAATTCCTTCCATCCAATTTGAAAATATTTTTTCAAATCGATCCGGAAAGAAATTAACTTTTTGCTCAGTTGATTGAAATTGTAAAGAGTTTTCAGCGAGCGGTTTCATCCGAACAAACCATTGCTTCGATAAATATGGCTCAACAATTGCATCGGAACGTTCAGAATGCCCCACTTGGTTAATATGTTTTTCTATTTTGACTAACAATCCTTTTGTTTGTAAATCGGCTACCATCTTTTTTCGACATTCAAAGCGATCTAGTCCTTTGTACATATGTCCTAGTTCATTTACAGATCCATTTGGGTTCAAGCAAATTGGACGTGCCAACCCATATTTTTCGCCAAGAATAAAATCATTTGGATCATGTGCAGGTGTACATTTCATAACACCAGTAGCGAAGCTAATATCTACATAACTATCGGAGATAACAGGAATCGATTCGCCATTTGCTGGATTAATAACTTGCTTATTAATCCAATGTTGATAACGTTTGTCACTTGGATTTACAACTAGGCATACATCAGCAAACATGGTTTCTGGTCGTGTCGTAGCTACTGTTAAATATTCAGTTGGATTACTCTTTGATACATACTTAAAATAAAACAAATTACTTTCCATTTCTTTATAAATAACTTCAATATTAGAGAGCGCAGTCATTTGAACTGGATCCCAGTTGATGATGCGTTCACCACGATAAATCAGGCCTTTACGATATAAACGAATAAATACTTCTTTAACCGTTTTATTTAATCCCTCATCAAGTGTGAAGCGTTCTTTTGAGTAATCTAGTGAAAGCCCCAATTTTTCCCACTGACTCCGAATGAAACTAGCATACTCCTCTTTCCATTTCCAAGTGGTTTCAACAAATTTTTCACGTCCTAAATCGCGACGAAAAACGCCTTGCTTGCGCAATTTTTCTTCCACCTTAGCTTGTGTGGCAATTCCTGCATGATCCATGCCAGGAAGCCATAAAGTGTCAAATCCTTTTAATTTTTTATAGCGAATGATAACGTCTTGTAAAGTTCCATCCCAAGCATGTCCTAAATGCAGCTTACCAGTAACATTAGGTGGAGGTATAACTATACAAAATGGTTTTATCGATTTATCACCAGCAACAAAATATCCGGATTCAACCCATTTTTTATATTTACCTTCTTCTACATATTTACTATCGTATTTTGGTGTTAATTCCTTTTTCATAATTATTCCTCCTTAAAATAAAAACGTCCTATTAAAAGGACGTTTTGTTAACGCGGTACCACCTTAGTTCATATTCATTTGAATATGCTCTCAATTCCATAACGCAGAAATGCGGGTTTACTACGATTGTTTCATAAACCATGCTCCTAGACGACCTTCATTTTGTCACGTGTCTTTTTTCACCAAATCAAAGACTCTCTTCAACGTAACCAAAATTACTCCTTCTATTCTTAGCATAGTATGATTATACTGAACTCATAAATTTAAGTCAATCGTTTTTCGGATTGAGCAGCTGATTGAAAGATGCAATTACCTCTTCAATCCAGTCGTTTTTTTGACTAGAAGATTGAATTAGAGGAGTTGAAACGGGTAATTTCAATGTGTTCATGATATTACGACGCATTAAAGTTCTTTCGCTTTGATTCAGCTTATCACACTTTGTAGCAACTAAAATAAATGGAATTTGACATTTAATTAAATAATTAAATATCATAAAATCATCTTGGTTAGGAATGCGTCTTGAATCTAGCAATAGAACTGCTCCAATTAGGTTCTTTCGTTGTTGGATATATTCACTCATCATAGTACCAAAAGCTAAATTTTGCGTTTTGGTCACACCAGCATAGCCATATCCTGGCGCATCAACTAAACGAAATTGACCATTTACATCAAAAAAGTTGAGTAAACGGGTTCTTCCGGGTGTAGCCGATGATTTTGCCAATTGTTTCATATTGGCTAATCGATTTATAAAAGTCGATTTCCCTACGTTGCTGCGACCTAAAACTACAAATTCTTTGCGATCATCATCAATCCATTGTGATTTGTCAGGTGCAGATCGAACAAACGATACATTACTTAGTGGCATGGGTAACCTCGCGTACTAATACATCAGCGAGAATTTCATCAATGTGACTTACTAATTGAATTTCCAAATCTTCACGAACAGACTTTGGAATATCTTCTATATCTTTTTCATTTTCTTTTGGAATATAAATTTTATGGAGACCGGAACGATGCGCTGAAATTGATTTTTCACGGAGACCACCGATTGGCAATACATTACCACGAAGGGTAATTTCACCAGTCATCGCATTGTTAGCTTTGGCAGGTATTCCACTTAAGGCAGAGATAATGGCGGATGTCATGGTTACGCCAGCACTAGGTCCATCTTTCGGAACGGCACCATCTGGTACGTGAATATGAATATCAATATTTTCAAACATTGCTGGATCTATATTGTATTTCTTGGCATTACTTTTAACATATCCCAGGGCGATATTGGCAGATTCTTTCATAATGTTACCAAGGTTGCCAGTCAGATTAATTCGACCTTTTCCTTCAAAATAAGTTACTTCTACTGGGAGAATGTCCCCACCAAATTGAGTATATGCAAGACCCATTACAACTCCAACTTGGTCTTTCTTATCCTTCTTAGTATAATCAAATTTTTCTTTACCTAAATATTCTTCTACTTTACTAATTGTAATTTCGTGCGAAGAAAAATCGTTGGTCTTCAACATTTTAACGGCTGCTTTACGACAGATAGCCCCAATTTCTCTCTCTAGATTACGAACACCAGCTTCGCGAGTGTAATAGCGAATAATGTGTAATAATGATTCATCACTAAATATAATATTGGCTGGTTTTAGCCCATTTTGTTCCATTTGCTTAGCCACTAAATGGCGCTTAGCTATTTCTAATTTTTCAAGTTCTGTATAGGAACTCAATTCAATAATTTCAAGACGGTCTCTTAATGGAGCAGGAACATTTTCTAGATAGTTTGCTGTGGCAATAAACATTACATTTGAAAGATTGTAAGGCTCTTCGATGTAGTGATCACTAAATGCTTTATTTTGTTCTGGGTCAAGAACTTCAAGAAGTGCACTGGCTGGATCACCTTTATAATCGATTCCTAATTTATCAATTTCATCAAGTAAGAATACTGGATTTAATGTCCCAGCTTTTTTCATACCTTGAATAATTCTTCCTGGCATTGAGCCTAGATATGTCCGACGATGACCACGAATTTCGGACTCGTCTTTTACACCACCAAGTGATGCTTTAACAAAGTTACGATTTAATGCACGAGCAATCGACATTGCTAAAGAGGTTTTACCAGTACCTGGAGGACCACTAAAACAGATTATTGGTGCTTTTAGTGAAGAGGTTAATTTCTTTACTGCTAAATATTCCAATATACGTTCTTTAATTTTCTCTAGACCATAATGGTCATCATTTAAGACTTGTTCCACTTTATTTAGGTCACTATTATCTTCGGACATTTGGTACCATGGGACCTTCATAACCCAGTCAATATAGTTTCGAATAACGCTTGATTCAGCAGAAGCTGCTGGTGTCATTTCAAAACGTTTTAATTCATCTAGTAATTTATCTTTTACGTTTTGTGGGTAAGGATTGTTATTTATTTGTGAGCGCAAATCATCACTGTCATCCCCCTTCGCAGGAGTATCTCCTAGTTCCTCTTTGATGACACGTAATTTTTCACGTAAAACATATTCTTTTTGCGCACTTTCTAATTTATCACGAACTTTTTGATTTATAACATTTTCAAGACTATTAATCAATTTTTCTTCTTCAATGCCTTCGATAATCATTTGTAATCTTTGATTTAAATTAAACGTTTCAAGTATTCTTTGTTTCTTTTCTAATGAAACTGGTAAAAAATTAGCAACCATATCGCCCAATTCAAGAGCAGATAATCCTTGCGATAATTGATTCAGAATATGTTTTGGGAGTAATTTATTAATATTTCCAATTTCTTCAACGGTTTTAACCAATTGACGAACGAGTGCTACTTCTTCATTTTTATCGCCTAGTTCATCACTGATCACTTTTGCAGAGGCAAAAACATAATCACCATTATCCACAATATCGCTAAGTTGAACACGTTCTAAAGCTTCAATGAAAACTTTCTTTGAACCATCATCATTCTTCTTAATATTTTTAATTCGTCCAATCACACCTACATCAAATATTTCATCAACTTTTGGATCAAATATTTCCGGGTTTTTTTGCGACGTTACAAGTATGAAACTTTCAAAATCGGCTTGAGAAATAGTAACTGATTCAACACTTTTCTTACGCCCGACATCTAAAGACACTTCATTGTGAGGAAATACAACGATTCCTCTTGTGCAGATGACAGGTAAAGCAAAATTCTTATCTTTTAAATTCATCAAAATCCCTCCTTTACTATTACTCATAAATATTATATCATCCTAAAAATTACGATACAACTTATATGATATATGTGAAATTGATTGGTGTTTTTGATAAAGAAAAAGGACAATGTCCTTTTCTTATTCAATAATGTTTTTAGCAAGTATGAAATCAGTTACCTTTTTTCCAAAAGCTTGATTGGCTACTTCATCCATCCGTTCGGCAAGTGCCTTACGTAAATCTTCTTCTTTTAATTTGTAGCGTTCAGCTAACATTTTAATTTCAGCATCCATATCGGCATCTTCAACTTTAATATTGTTGACGCGAGCAATTTCAGTTAGGACAAACATTGACTTCAATGTAACGCTCATTTCTTTTTGAATTTGCTCTTGAATATCTTTTTCAGTTTGGCCTGTAATTTCTAGGTATTTTTCGTAAGTAACGCCCTTTTTGGCAACGTCTGCTTTAAATGCTTCTAAACGATCAGCAGATTCATTTTCCATGACCTTTTCAGGAATTTCTACTTCACTCGCTTCTACGATGGTTTTAATAATTTGATCTAGTGCTTTATTTCGAGCATCATTTTCTTTACGTAATTGAATGTCATTACCTAGGTGGAATTTTAATTCAGCAAGGGATGTGATGCCTTCCATATTGGCATCAAGAGCTAAATCATCATTAATTTCTGGCAATTGTTTTGTCTTAACACTATGAATAACGAGTTTGAATGTTGCAGGCTTTCCTGCAAGTTCAGGGGCATAGTTTTCGGGGAAAATAACATTTATTTCCTTGTGTTCTCCTACTTTTAAACCGACCATTTGTTCTTCAAATCCCGGAATAAAAGTATTAGAACCAATAATCATTTCATATTTTTCAGCTTTGCCACCTTCGAATGGCTTTCCATCCACAAAACCTTCAAAATCAAATGTAACAATATCGTTATTGGCTACAGTTTGGTCATCTTTATCAATGATGGTCGCTGCTTTTTGCCGTATTTCTTCTATCGCTTTATTTAAATCTTCATCGGTTACTGCAACTGAATCTTTTGCAACCTTAATGCCTGTATATTGGCCAAGTTTAACTTCTGGACGAAGAGTGAGAGTATATGTAACAACCAATTTATCGGCGGTAACTTCATCAACTTTTACATCTGGACGAGCAACAACTTCAAAATCATTTTCTTTTTGAATTTCGCTATATCCTTGTGGTAAAAGAATATTGATTCCTTCATCAAATATTTTAGCTGTATCGATTGCCTTTTTTGCTAATTCAATTGGTGCTTTGCCCTTACGAAATCCTTTAACTTCAACGCCTTCTGCCAATTTTTCAACAGCTTTATTTTGGGCTTTTTGCCATTGTTCTTTACTAAATTCAACACGAGCTTCGACAATTGTATTTTTAACTTTATTTAATGTGATATTCATAATATCCTCCTGCACTATTTACACGCTAGGTTATCATATCATATATTATATGAGATAGCAATAATGACACTTTAAAAAGATAATTCTAAGAACTTAAAATCTGAATAATATTTCTCTAAAAATGCGACTTTTACATTAAAAACTATCGACAGTTGAAGCAAATTTGGCTGCATACCCAATTTTTCAAGTGCAATTGCATATGAGGCAGCTCCTATTAAAGAGTATTCATCCTCCTCAGCACTTAGCGGATAAATCGATGCTAAATAAGCAATAACAGTTGCTTTAGAGACATCAATAATACTACTATTTTTCGTCTCGTGTGTAGTGATAATCTTCATGATTTCAACAATACAATATTGTTCTAAAAGGGGAGTTAAATCGCAGGCATTCGTTTTAATAATTACTCCATTTACTTTGGTTGAAATCGTTTCGTTATACCCCTGATCAGCTAAAATCTCAAAGAACATAACTTTCAGGAAATTGGGCCGCTTTTCATCATTTAAAAATAGCGGAATAGTTGGAATAAAAGGACGAATGTTACGTCTAGACAGCTCATGAATAACAGCGATTATTACATCTTGTTCCTGACTAGAAAGTAATAATTCATTAAGTTGATAATCCTGAGCTACTAACAAGGGATCTGTTTTGTGACTAGAATGGTACATTTTTTTAGCAATTATCGCATTCATTTCATTAAAGAAATCGTTAAATGGTCGCGGTATATAAGGCATTTTAAGCTCTTCCTTAACCAAGTCGAGAGCTTTTTCGTATTGCTCGAGCTCGATTAAGCTTCGGATAAAAATAACCATTATTTCATAATAAAAATGTTGTGATTGATGTACATAATCTGCAGCAAATGTAATGATTTCTTGGTACCTCTTTAAACCAAACAATGCGCAGAATCGATAATAACACGCTTCTTCACTTTGGTCATTTATTAATGCAGTTAGCAATTCTTCATACTTTCCATGATTGAGTAATTGTTGATACATTTTTTACCCCTTCTATCAATTAAAAAACTCCTTTAGCAAGGAGTTATTTTATACGTGGTGTCCACAAAGGGATTCGAACCCATGACCTACGGCTTAGAAGGCCGTTGCTCTATCCAACTGAGCTATGTGGACACATGCATATATATTATACTCGAACTTGCAAATTTTACAATAATTATTTAAGAAAATAGTTCAGTCGCACTATTCTTCTTGCTTACTCTCTTTTTTCTTCATTTGGATTTGCTTTTTTTGTTTTCTCTTGCGTTCTCTTAATGCTTTCTTACGGGCTTTCGCCTTTTGTTTCTTCGCGCGAACCATCTTGCGTTTTGCCATCCATTTACGTAAATTAATAATCCAGTCTTTTACCTTCATACTCCCACGATTAAACAACGATAGAACAATATATGAATATTGACCTATAACCAATAAAAGCAGAAGATTTGCAGTTGATAAATCTCTTAAATCAATAATCTCTAACATATCATGGAAGAAATAGACAAAACATCCAAAGACCAAAATAGATGTGGCAAAAATGATTTTGCGCCAAGTATTAAATGGTTGCGATACCGCATAAAGAACAAAGAAACCAACTATGGCTGTCGATAAAACAGTCGTTGTCGAAATTGCTTCTGGTCCCATACTTAACGGTCCACTCATTAGTAAGATAACTAAATAGTTCAAACCGACCAATAATGCCCCTGGAATAGCACTGAACAAGACATTAAACAAGAAATTCCCTTTAATCCTGTTCTTATTTGCTTCAAATGCAGCAAAATAATACGCTGGAATAGAAATAATTGGTACATCATAATATGTTAATTGAATCGTTTGAATCGGATAAGAATTTCCCCCTTGAATAATTACAATTAAGCAAAGCAAGAAACTAAAAGCTGTTTTTGTCAAAAACAAAGTGGCCACTTTTTGAATATTATTAATGACGCGTCGGCCTTCTTTGACGACTTGAGGCATTGCAGCAAAATTTGAATCCATCAATACAAGATGTGACACGCTACGAACCGCATCTGAGCCATTGGCCATCGCGATACTACAGTCCGCTTCTTTCAAAGCCAGAATATCATTAACACCATCGCCCGTCATCGCGACCGTATTTCCGTTTTCTTTTAATGTTTTTATCAATATTTGTTTTTGTGATGGACTAACACGGCCAAATACTGTGTAATTGGCTGCTATTTTCTTTAATTGAATTTCACTGATATTTTCTAAGCTAATGTATTTATCTGCATTGACAATCCCGACTCTCTTGGCAATCGAACTAACGGTTAGAGGATTATCTCCCGATATCACTCGAACACTGACATCATTTTCTTTGAAGTATTTTATAGTTTCAATCGCTTCAGGTCGAATGCGATCTTCAATCATAATCAATGCAATTGGTTCAACATTTTCAAAAATAGTGTTCTCATCTTTAATCAAAGTAGAAGAAGCAGCTAGGAGTAAAACACGATAATTCGATCGCGCATATTCACTGACATCAGCTTCTATAGTTGAATAGGCTCCATTCATAATAAATTCTGGAGCTCCCAATAAAAATGTGAGATCGTACTTTTTTGAAACCAGGGCAGAAAACTTACGCGAGCTGGAAAATGGTATTGTGTAACCAACTGCACCTAATTTATTGGATTTACCAAATTTATTTTCCAATGCAATGGCAGTTGGATTATTATCTTTAAAAGTCGCTTGAATTAAGGCAATGATTGCCTTCACATCGTATTTACCCGGTTCATATTCCTTCACTTTTTTTACTTCCATTGTGCCGTCGGTAATTGTTCCAGTTTTATCAAGGCATAATACATCAACACGTGCAAGCATTTCAATGCAAAATAAATCTTGCACTAATGTCTTATATTTAGCTAATCGAATAACCCCAATGGTTAACGAGATAGAAGTTAAGAAAAACAATCCTGAGGGAATCATTCCAATTATACCACCGGATGTTCCAATAACGGCTTGCTCGTATGTATTGCCACCATGGATTTGCCGAATATATAAAACACCACCCATGATGATAATTATGATAGTGACAACTTTAATTAATGAAGTTAAATCATTTAAGATTTCCGAGTTTGGTCGGCGGTATTTCTTCGCTTGAGCGCTTAATTGTTGGATATAGGAATCAATTCCAACCTTTTTCACTTCGACATAAGCTTCACCTGAAACAACAAAACTTCCAGCGTAAACTAAATCACCCTTCTTTTTAACAATAGCATTTGATTCACCAGTTAATAGTGATTCATTAACCTCGATTACGCCAGATAAGACAACTCCGTCCGCACAGATTTCTTTACCGGATACAAGTTGAACAAGATCACCTTGTACAATTTCATCCGATTTAATTGTCAAATGAATTGAATTCCGCACGACATTCGCAGTTGGTGCATTTGTTAAAGAAAGAGAATCAAGAATTTTTTTCGATTTCAATTCTTGAACAATTCCGATGATGATATTCATTAAAATAAGTGAGATAAATATGGTGTTTTTGTACGAGCCAACACTGATTAACCAACCAGCAACGGCAAAATTTAGAAAATTAAAAACCGTTAATACGTTTGAACGAATGATTTCCCATTTTGATTTTGTAACCTTGCTCGGTACTTTATTAGTCTTCCCAGCCGCGACTTGTGTCGCAATCTCAATGTCATTCAATCCAGAAAGCAAGAAAGCTTCTTCCCGTGATAACGTGATTCTTTTTTTGGGTTGAGGTTTACTCTTTTGCCCCTCGAGTTCTACAATATTTTCTTCCATAAATCTCCTTCTACATAACGCTTAAATGATAACAAAATTTCTTTTTGTTATCAACATGAAATATAAGTGTAATACAAAATATGTATTAAAACATTAAAAACTATCGGCTTTTTCAAGATAATTCTTTACATTTATTGCCACATTTTTTGGCAAATATTGAGCGAGTTCCTCAACACTCGCTTCCGCAATTTTTTGCACAGTCCCATAGATGTGTAAAAGTTTTTCTTTACGAACAGGACCTAATCCATCAATCGAATCTAATATTGATGAAATCAAGGATTTATTGCGAGCTTTCCGGTGAAAATCAATGACATAGCGATGAACTTCATCTTGCATTTTTGTAACAAAGAAAAATAAAGGTTTATCTTCTTTAATCGAAATGAATTCATTATCCACGCTGATTATGCCATTCGTTCGGTGATTTTGGTCCTTAACAACGCCAAAAACAGGAAGAGTTATTTGAAGATCAGCAAGTGCTTTTTGCGCTGCTCGAACTTGAATGATACCACCATCGACAAAAAGCACATCACTAAATGACTTCTTTTCGCTTAGCATTCTGTAAAACCGGCGATATAGTACTTCATACATGGCTTTATCATCCGCACCTTTAAATTGATTATTTATCCTATATTTACGATACATTTTACGCATAGGATTCCCATTCACAAACACGACAACAGCACTGACTGCTTCGCCACCATTAGTATGTGAATTATCTATAAATTCTATTTGTTTAGGATAATTAATCCCTAATTTTTTAGCTAATAGGTCCATCACATCATTTGTGTCATTCCCAATAACAGAAAGTTTTAAACTATTATCCTCCATGGCTTTAATTGCATTTTGTGCGGCAATAGTTAAAAGGTCATAATGTTTCCCTCTTGACGGGTTGATAATGCGCACGTTAAGAGCTTCACTCAATGCATCAATATCTGCAGTCTTTGGCATAACAATCAAAGACGGTTTGATGTTTTTTGCGTAAAATTGCATTAGGTACGATGTCACTACTTCTTCTTCATCGGTATATAATGGCAAAATGGCATTCATTTTCGTTAATAATTTGCCATCACGAACAATTAAAGTAGCAATCGATATATAATCATTTCGTGCGTGATATGCAAAAATATCGCAGTCCACTCGATCATTTAATTGTACACTCTGCCCTTTTTGCATATAATCAATACTTGTGATCAACTTTTTAACTTCATTTGCCTGTTCATACTTCATCTCTAGTGAAAGTTGCTGCATTTTTTTGACCAAATCGTCGCGAATTGTCGATGTATTGCCATGCATAAAGCGATTGATGTCCTCGATAATAGATTGATATTGTTCTGGGGGTATCATATTAATGCAAGGTGCAATACATTGTCCTAAATGATAATATAGACAAGGTTTTTTAGGTAATGTTTTACATTTTCGTAACGGAAAAATTTGGTTTAATAGATTGACAATTTGATATGCCGCTTGCGAATCGGGATATGGTCCATAATATTTGGATGTTTTATCTTTGGTATTTCTCGCAATTTTGATAGCTGGATGACGCATATTTTTAATCTGAATATAGGGATATGTTTTATCATCTTTGAGCAAAACATTGTAACGCGGGTCATGGTGTTGTACTAAGTTTAGCTCTAAAATGAGAGCTTCTTTTTCACTATTTGTAATTATAAAATCAAAGTCGCGAATTTCTCCGACCATTTTTTGGGTTTTTCCACTTTGAGGGCGATTAAAGTAAGAATTAACCCGTTTATGTAGATTTTTTGCTTTACCGACATAGATGATCTCATGGTTATCATTTTTCATTAAATAACAGCCAGGAGACTGAGTCAGTGTTGCTAATTTTTCTTTTAGATAAATGTCCATTGTTATTTTAATGTTACGACCGTTGCACCAAGACCACCCTCACCAGCACCACCTAGTCGATAGGAAACAACATACTTATTTTGGTCGAGGTATTCGTGAACAGCTCGGCGTATAGCTCCCGTACCCATCCCATGAATAATTCGTATATTTTTATAGTAAACGCTCATTGCGTCATCTAAATATTTATCCACTTTTAAAATTGCTTCATCGACGCGCATTCCAATCAGATTTAATTCGAGTGGAACGCTATTTTGACTTTTTGTGTTGTTAACTCGCCGGGTCGTTATCAAAATTGGTTTTTCTTGATAATCCGTTTTTATCTCCAAATCATTCCCTTTGGTTTGAATGGTAATTCCATTTACATTGATAGTATAGTCATTATCTTTTTTACGAACTATCCGACCAATTTTATTAATGCTTTTTACTAAGACAAAATCACCAACCTCAATTGATTGTTCTTGTGATAATTCGTCATTGATCGAAGGAGCTACATTTTGAAGATTGCGCTTAGCATCGATATAATGATGAAGTTTAAAATCATTTTTTTTCATCATTTCAGTTTTAATAGAATCAATTTCTATTAAAGCTTCAGCGACCATGTCATCAATCTTCTCTTGTGATTTATGAATTAATTCGAGATTTAATTCTCGAGATTTGTCTATTTCCTTTTGTAATTGATTCTTTAATTCCTCAATTTGCTTTTGGGCAGTAATTAATTCTTTTTCTTTTTGATCTAAATCAATAATTTTCTTATCTAATTTTTCTGATAGTTGATCAACCATATTGGCATAATAATCTTTATATTTTTTCGCTTGATTAATAATGGATTCATCAAGACCCAGATTGCGTGAAATTTCCAAAGCGTACGAACTACCAAAAACACCCTTAATTAAACGGTAAGTTGGACGCATTGTCATGCGATCAAATTCCATCGAGGTAGAAATAATGTTGCCTTTATCTAGTGCATACGATTTCAGATTAGAATAGTGAGTGGTCGCTATTAATAAGGCATTCTTGCTAGCAAAATAGTCAAACAATGCCATAGCAATGGCTTCTCCTTCATTTGGATTTGTTCCCCCACCTATTTCATCTAACAGTACAAGTGAACGATTATCCACATTTTTCACCATATCAATTAACCTTGCCATATGGGACGAAAAGGTCGAGAGAGATTGTTCAATGGATTGGTCATCACCAATATCAACAAAAAATTTACCAAACACCCCGCAACGAGCGCCTTCTTTGGTTGGAATAGCTAACCCACTTTGAACCATCATAGTGAGTAAACCAATAGTCTTTAAGCCGACTGTCTTCCCCCCAGTATTTGGTCCAGTGATGAGCATAATATTTTTGTCATCGCCACCAATTGAAAAATCATTGGCAATCACCTTTTTTTGATCGATTAGTGGATGACGAGCTGATGGAAAATAAATTTCTTGCCTGTCCGTAATTTCAGGAATGTAGGCATCGAGATCCTTAGCATATTGCCCTTTTGCAAACATGATATCAAGTTCAGTAATCATTTCCAAATTAGTCTTTAAAATTTCGTATTCGTCACGAACAAGCCCGGTCAGATAGGCTAATATTTTTTCGATTTCATCACGTTCTTGAATCTTTAAACTAGCAATTTCATAATTCAGTTCAACCACGGCCATTGGTTCAATATAGGCAGTTTGTAATGAGTCGGATTGATCATGAATGATACCGGTGATTGAATTTTTAAAGCTGTTTTTGACAGGAATGACAAGACGATCATTGCGCATCGTTATAATTGAATCTGCTAAATATTCCGGTTTCGAACGAATAATCGAGTCAAGTCGACGGCGGATTTCGCTTTCTTTCGCTCGAATATCCTTTCGAATACGATTTAAAGTAGGTGATGCGCTATCCATAATTTCAAGTTGAGGTGAGATGCGATCATCAATTGCTTTTTTAAGTTCTTTGCACGGATGTAGAGAATTAATGAAATAGGAAAAATGTTGCAGATCCGCTAATTTGACATTGCTCATAAAACTGCGCATTT
>CAYOYG010000012.1:0-13437 GCA_964408135.1 uncultured Eubacteriales bacterium
CCGAAGCAGAAGTCGGCAAATTAAAAACAATTGGGCTTGTCCATGATATTGTGAAAATTGGTATTCATGAAAGCATATTAAACAAAACAGGAAAACTCACTGTTGAAGAATGGGAAGAGATGCGTAAACATCCAGAAATAGGCTATCGCTTACTCTCCTCAACTAACGAGACTGCTGAACTAGCTGTTCACGTACTGGCTCATCATGAACGCATGGATGGGAAAGGCTATCCAAATGGCATCATGGGCAAGGATATTTCTGTTCTCACACGGATCTTAACCATTGCGGATTCCTATGATGCGATGACTGCTCGTCGTCCGTATCGTGAAAGTATGACACAAGAACAAGCGATCGAAGAATTATATCGTCATAGTGGTACACAATTTGACCCAGCGATTATTGAGGTCTTTGTTAAAAAAGTATTACCATATACAAATTTTATGTAAACAAAAAGCAAGCATCAAATGCTTGCTTTATTTTTTGAATGTTGACTATTTAATTTCGACTTTCCAAAGACCATGTAGATTGCAGTATTCATAAGCGGCGACAGGTGATTCATCTTTTAAGACAAACTTAGCGACTGGGTCTTGTCCAGGTTTAATGTGACGAACATGGAAACCTTTATTGGTAACTAAGATGATAAATTCAATATAATGGGCTTCAATCGATGGATGAAGGATAGTTCCTACTTGAATATTGACGACATTATCAACGACTTCAACATGAGGTACATGCTTTTCTTTCGAGGCATCAACGGTGTTGGCCGTCATGATTTCCATCTTTTGACCACAGCAGAAGGGGACAACTTTTGAATCGTGTAGCGGAGTAATGATATTTCCGCATATGTTGCAATGATAAACTTTTAATTCCATATTAAATCGCTCCTTTTCTTTCTTCTTTAATTGTATAACTTTGGTGAAAAAAAGACAACAATATACTATAAATGGGTTGAAAATGTTGGTATAATAACAACGAGGCGGTGGAAGAATGAAGAGACGAATGAAAACCCTTTTTGTAGTCATTCTCGTGTTCATTAGTTGCATTATTGTGGCAGCTGGTGGTTACGTGGCGTATATGAGTATTCAATATTATCGAATTGGTAACATTGATTTGGATATCCAAACCAATCAAACGAATTCTGTGGCCTTGGACACAGAATATCGTGTTTTAACTTATAATGTTGGCTTTGGGGCTTATACCCCTGACTTTTCATTTTTTATGGATAGTGGGGAGATGCTCGATGGCACGAAAGTCCATGGTAGTCAATCAGTAGCCGCTAGTAAAGAAGTTGTTCTAGCGAATACACAAGGTATTCATACCATCATTAATAACGGAAATTACGATTTTCTAGCCATGCAAGAAGTCGATGTGAATTCAACGCGTTCCAAAGGTGTGAATATGGCAAATAGTTTAACCTTGCCTAATTATTCCAGCACCTTTGCGTATAATTTTCACTCACCATTCTTAATGTATCCACTCTCAAGCCCTCATGGATCGGTGAATTCAGGCTTATTGACACTAAGTCACTTTTCGCTTGCAGATAGTATGCGTAAAGAATTACCAATTACCACCGCGTTTTTTGGCAAATTCTTCGATCTTGATCGTTGCTTTAGCGTGAATTATCATACATTAAGCAACGGCAAAAAATTTGCATTTGTGAATATTCATTTTACCGCCTATGATGAAGGTGGCGTAATTCGGGCTCAACAATTGCAAGTCTTAAATACTTTCTTAGCTCAAGAAAGAAGTCAAGGTAATTATGTAGTCGTGGCTGGTGATTTTAACCACGATATTGCGGATTCATTACATCTATTTACTACCCAACAAAAAGTACCAAGCTGGGTCAGTGTTCTAAATTCTAGTGATTTAACTGCTGGTTATAATATTGCTTCTTCGACCAATGTAGCGACCTGTCGTAGTACCGATATGGCCTATCAAGAAAATGTCAATTATACCGTAGTTATTGATGGATTTTTGGTTTCGAATAACATTGAAATTGTCGATGTTAATAATATTGATACCGGATTTGCTTATTCGGATCATAACCCAGTCGAGATGACGTTTAAATTAGTTAGTTAATCAAGGAGGATACGTGTGATATGAAAGAGTATAAAAATAATATAACCATTATTGGAGCTGGATCATGGGGATTAGCCCTCGCGAGTGTCTTGTCCGATAATCATCGTGAAGTTCTACTTTGGACGATTGAAAAAGATTTAGTCGAAGAATTCCAAACAAAGCGGACCTGTAGCAAATATACCAAAGACAAAGTATTTGCGAGCAATGTTCACTTAACAAGCAATTTGCAAGAAGCGCTAGCGTTTTCTCAACATCTATTAATTGTTATTCCGGTTAAGGTCATTCATGAGGTTCTCCTCCAAATGGATCCTTTGATTCAAGACAAAAAAGTCTTTATCATCGCCTCAAAAGGTCTCTATAAAGGAAAACCAGTCTCTTATTTAATTAAACACACGATTCAAAGTCGTCATTTAGAAGGAATTGTGGCTTTAAGCGGACCATCATTTGCGGAAGTGGCTTTGAAAAAAGGAATTACCGCCGTTGTTTCTGCTTCCAAGAAAAAATATCTCGCTTTACGCGTTCAAGAATTATTTAGTGGTCAATATTTCCGCGTTTATACTTCACGTGACATTGAAGGCGTTGAATATTCGGCTGCTTTGAAAAACGTACTTGCCATTGCCGCTGGATTAGTCGATGGGGCTGGGTATGGTCAAAATGCGCGAGCCGCCTTAATTGCGCGGGGAGTCAATGAAATCTTACGCTTAAAGAAGATTTCTAGTATCAAACGCGAAACCCTGATGGGATTAGCCGGTATCGGTGATATTGTATTGACTTGTACGGACCAAGCGAGCCGCAATTATCGCTTTGGTTTCTACTTGGGACAAGGAAAAACCCCGGAAGAGGCTTATCGCCTAATTACGACAACAGTGGAAGGGACAAATACCTTAAAAGAAGTCTATGAATTGGCACAAAAAAATGATTTTGAAATGCCAATCGTCAATTCCTTATATAATGTCATATATCGCAACGAATCCATTCCAAATGAATTAAAAAAATTAATGGAAAGAGAATTAAAAGATGAGTTTCCTATGTCCTAGGAACTCATCTTTTTACTTGCTACAATTGCGATAATTTGCAAAATAATTTTGACAGAAATATTCAATTCTTCCACCACTAAGTATTCATTACGCCCGTGGAAGGCATATCCCCCAGTACCTAGGTTAGGACATGGAAGCCCCATGTAGGTTAGGCGAGCACCATCGGTTCCACCACGGATGGGATTTGAAATTGGTTGTAATCCAACATCGCGAATGGCTTGTTGCGCAATAGCAATCACGTGTGGTTGTTTCATTAAAAGGTCGCGCATATTGTAATACGAATCGGCAATTGTCACTTGAATAAGTGGCTTTTTATATTGGTCATTTAATTGTTTTTGAATACGATAAAACATAGCTTTTTGTTCTTCAAATAATCCTTTATCATGATTACGAATAATATAATCAAGCGTCGTTTTTTCGACATCTCCTTGCATCGAAGTAAGATGATTAAAACCTTGATACTTTTCTGTCAGGGTAGGATCAAGCTCCTTCGGTAATAATCCATGGAATTGCATGGCGATTAATTGGGAATTGATCATGATGCCTTTGGCACCACCCGGATGCGTGTTTAACCCTTTAATTTCGACATGGCAAGAGGCCGCATTGAAATTTTCAAATTCGATTTCATCGACACTACCGCCATCGACCGTATAGGCGAAATCGCAATGAAAGAAATCAACATCAAAGTGGTCGGTTCCTTTGCCTACTTCTTCATCGGGAGTGAAAGCAATATGGACATTACCATGATGGATGTTTGGATTCGTTTGTAGTGTTTCTACCATTTCCATAATGGCAGCTACACCCGCCTTATCATCGGCACCTAAGAGCGTTGTTCCATCGGTTACAACTAGTGTTTTACCAATGTGTTTTCGTAATGAACGGATGATAGCTGGATCGGATTCAATTGCTTGTTCAGCGTTTAAAATGATTTTTTTACCATCATAATTTGAGATAAGTTTCGTCTTAACATTTTCACCACTACAATCGGGAGAAGTGTCCATATGGGCAATAAAACCAATCGAAGGTAATGGGGTATCCACATTGGCAGGAAGAAAAGCATAAACGACCCCAAAAGGCGATAATGTGACTTGTTTAACACCAAGTTGTTGGAGTTCTTTTACCAATTCATGGGCTAGATTCCATTGTTTTTTTGTGGTTGGAGAGGATGTAGATTCGTGATCAGATGCGGTGTCAATAGAGACATATTTTAAAAATTTATTTAAAACGGACATATGGATTACCACCTTTATATATGGGACATAATAGCAAATTTAGGAGTAAATAACAATCAATAATGCTTTATTTCATTGCGTAAATATTGTAGAATACCTAAGGATATGAGAAAATGAATCAGGAGGAATCTCTTATGAAAAAAATTATTGTTGAAACATCCGCTCGTCATGTGCATGTTACTGAAGCTGATCTTGTCACCTTGTTTGGCGAAGGCAAGAAATTAACCTTCAAGAAGGCTTTATCACAACCAGGTCAATTTGCGAGTGAAGAAAGAGTCGATATTGTTGGACCTAAATCGACATTTAAAGGCGTTTCGATTCTTGGACCAACCCGGAAAGAAACTCAAGTTGAAGTTTCCTTGACCGATGCCCGTATTCTAGGTATCGTTGCACCGATTCGTGAATCGGGAGATGTTGTAAATAGTGCTCCTTGTACCATCGTTGGACCAAAAGGTTCTGTAACGATTAAACAAGGTGTAATTATTGCAAAACGCCATATTCACGCCACCCCAAAAGATGCTGAAGAATTGCATTTGAAAGACAAAGAAATTGTCAATGTAAAGGTTGAAAGTGAAGGTCGGAGTTTAATTTTTGGTGATGTCGTTGTTCGTGTTCGTGCTGATTTTGCTTTAGCGATGCATATCGATACCGATGAAGCAAATGCGGCTGGACTAAAAGGTGAAGTCCTCGGCGAAATCGTAAAGATATAGTCAAAGTAGTATTTATTTGGTAAAATATGTTAGTGATGAACTAACATTTTTTATTGGAGAAAAAGCATGTTAAATAAGGAAATACTTAAAGAGTACATTGTTCGTAAATGCCCACGACTCGCATACATTATGGGAAGTAAAGAGTATGCTTTTTCACTATTGAAAAAAATCATTGAGAGTGGCATTGAAATCCCAGATGAAGTCGAAGAAGATTCAAGCGACGATCATGAACAATACGATCGACTGGTCGATTTTATTAAATATTATCCTGATGCTTACGAATTATTACAACAACAATTAAAGAATAAACCACAAGATATGGCTAGTAATATTATCGAAGAAATGAAAAATTTCCAAGAAGTCAGTGAATTATCAAGACGTTATTTTTCCTTGCTCTATCCTGGTCAATGTGCGCGTGCTGATACCCATGATATGAGTTTGGATGGGCAAGAGATTCGTAATCTTCAACAAGTGGAAAAAAATACACAAAAATTACTGGCTAATCCAAAAATTCGTGTTATCTTTGAAGGGCAAGTATCAGGTGGAGGACTACTAGCTCGTTGGGACGTATTAATTAAAAACAAAACCGGTTATTCCTTGTATGAAGTAAAAGGATCAACATCAATTTATACCAAAAATAAGACGGATGAACCCCACAATATAAAAAAACCATTTCTTTACGATATTGCGTTTCAATATGAAGTATATAAACAAGCGGGAATCGCGATAAATGAAATCAATTTTCTGTATTTAAATAAAGAATTTACTAGCACGAAAGAACGACTAACTTATCCTTTGGATAATGAGGATTGTCTTTTGTTGTTCCAAGAAGGTAAAGTCATTTTTAATCATACGAAAAAAGATAAAATATTAATTCCAATCAAGCAATATTTAGATGATTTATTGTATGTAAAAAAAGATAATGAGAATGTGACAAACTATATTCAACGTCTATTAAATATTCAGCAATTTAATCAATTACCCGATGTTGAATTAATCTATGGTTGTCGAAAAGAAGGTGGCTGTTTATTTAAAAACGATTGCCATACGACGATTGATGAAAACCATCTTTTGAGTTTAACTTGTTATGGGGCTATCGGCGGCAATTGGCGTTATGTTAGTGAACTGATGGAGACAGGAATTAAAACCATCCCTGCCATTCCTGATGCATATGTCTATGACCACTATCCAGAATATAAAGAAGATAAACGGATGATTGCACGTTTACAAATTGATTATTGTAAACATAACAAAATAGAAGATTGGCTCGATATCAAACAAATTCAACGTTTATTAACGCAAAATTATCGCCATGATTATTTGATGTTCTTTGATTTTGAAACATTTTCCTATCCAATCCCAATTGTAGAAAATTGTCATCCATGGGAACGAGTTTGCTGTCAATATTCAATGCATATTGTTCAAAACTCTTATGATCTACTTACCCACGATTTTGCTAAGGGTACTGGTGGGAAAATTCAGCATTATGAGTTCATTGGACATCCACAAAAAGATAAGACAGAGAATCCAGAAATTCATTTGATTGAAACTCTACAAACACAATTGCAGTCGCAGGGAATTGATGTTGAGAAATCCGATTATCGTTTTGTTGTTTATAATCAAAATTTTGAAAAAGGTGAATTGGCGCGTATGGCAAAGAAATACCCCCAATTTGCAGGTTTTTTAAATCAAATAAATGAAAGAGTCATTGATTTATTAGATTTCTTTGTTCAAGGCCATTGGTATCAACAAAACTTTCATGGCCGGGTTAGCTTGAAAGTGACACAACCAAATATTATCCATCATCCTTTGACGAAATTATTGTATCAAGACCACCTTTCAACCCTTTTAAAAACACTTGATTATAAGCAAGGAATTGTGCAAAATGGTGGTGTCGCACTCGATGTATATCAATCGTTATTACGTAAGGTATTATCCTATAAACCAGTTTTGGAAGAACACGATGCCTTAATTCAAGCATTACTTGCCTATTGCAAAATCGATTCCTGGGGCACCGTGGTGCTCTACGATATTATTCGTAAAACAGCGCAGATGAAAGGAGATTAGAACATGAATATCATTAATTTGATTTTGGTTTCAGTCATTGGAGGGTATGCAGCTTATCTAGTTAGTACGGGCAAGGCTTTTTTACAACATGAAGTTCGGGCAACTTATCCCGAAGTACATGAAAATAAAATTTCCCGTAAAGAACTTTTTAACGTTGCTAAAAAATCGGCTCTCCCATTAATTATAGGGTTACTAATACCACTATCATTTGTGACGAAAGTTGTCAGTCTTTATATGATCTTCTTGCTCGCAGAATTGGCTGGTCTCTATTTTGAAAATAATCCTAAAGGACATGTATATGCCAGTGTTACTGGATTACTTATTGGTGGAGTATCATTTGTCTTACTCCATTATTTCTTTCTAGGAATCCCTCCTGTTTTAAAAATTGATTTTCTCACACCAATCAATGAAATATTTAAACCATTGTTTGCCGCGTTTGCGATTATTCCTGCTTTAGCCATTGGTATCAAAAAAGGCGTCAAAAAGGGAATGTCGGCCGCCGTTTTAATTATGATTGTCTACATTGTTTTATTAAAAGTGGAAAGCTTCCAAGGGCTTGACAAATTTATTAATGCGATGAGTATCTCTTTTATTTTTGGCTGTATTTTATATTTAATATTGGTTATTGTAAAAAAGAAGACCGATTTATCAACAGAAGTAGTCGAAACGAATGATAGTTACCAAAAGATAAAAAAGAATGTTCTCTTTTATGTCATTATGGGGGGATTGCTTGCTTTTGGAGCTCAACGTTTATTATTTGCCTATGATCCAATTGTACAAATGTTTATCACGAATGGTTTTGGCTTGGAAGGTGGATTTATGATGTTAATCCTCATTCTAAGCATGTTACCGCCTTTAATCTCCTCTTCCTTAGTCGGAGGATCGTATTCTTTAATTGGTTTAGGCGGCTCGATGATTGTTGGCTATTGGCTCAGCCCATTTCAAAATATATGGGGGATGCTGATTGCTGTGGTTCTCGGTGTCGGCATGGCTTTTGTTGAAGTTGTATTCTTGAAGAAGTTTGCTGCCTTTGCGAACCGTTCTTTAATCGTTTCGGACATGGGAGAAAACTTACGAAAAGCAACATACTTAATTGTGGATTATGCCATTTTAGTCGGTTCGTTTGTGGCGGTTCGTCTATTATATCCTGGTATCAATGAATATGTCGGCTATATGTGGATATTGTTCTTCTGGTTATTAAACCGGATTGAAAAAAGTAAAAAGATTAATCAATTGATGATTTGCCCGGTTGCGATTATCCTATTAGGAGTAGCTTTTAACGTCTTAAAACTACTCAATCTCTTGGTTTAAGGTGTTATTATGAACCCCATTTATCGTATTTCTCATCAGGTTTCGACCTATGATATTGATTATCAAAAGCGTTTGCGTTATGCGAATTTATTTAAATATATGCAGGATGCTGCTCAAGTTCATGCCACTCTTTTAGGAATTGGACACGCCTATCTTGAACAAATGCACTATGCTTGGATTTTGGGACGGTTACGAGTTCAAATGAACAAAGTCCTTCATCTTGGAGATGTCTTTTACATCGAAACCTATCCTGGATCACGTATGAAATATGTGTATCCACGTTATTTTGTGTTTAAGGATGAGCAACAACAAGTGATTGGATATGCTTCGTCATTGTGGACAATTTTTGATACGCAAAAGCGCGAAGTAGTGATGACGCAAGAAAAGATTCCTTATCCCAACGTTGATTTTGCAAAACCATCTCTAGCTAATCCAAGTCAAATTGAACTTCCAATCTTGGATCAAAAGGTAAGTTATACCACACAATATAGCGATGTCGATACAAATTTGCATGCGAACAATACCAACTACATCGAATGGATGATGAATCAAATTGATATCCAATGGATGCATCATTATTATCCCGAATCCATTCAAGTAAATTACTTGCATGAAATAGCTTATCATCAAACTTTTATAATCCATTATACGAAGCTAGAGAATAAGATGTATTTTCAAGGAAAAGATGGAGATAGTGTCTTATTTACCTGTGAAATGAAATTTAAAGGAGAATCTTTATGATTGCCATTATTGGAGCACAAGATGAAGAAATTCGCGCAATAAAATCGCTATTTTCATCGTATCAAATGGAAGATTTAAATGGGTATTCAATCTATGTTGGAAGGCTTAATAATCAAAGTGTCTTATTAGCAAAATCCGCCATCGGTGGGGTAGCGTGTAGTGTTTTAATGACGCTACTTTTTACACGTTATCCAATTGATTTTGTTTATAATGTGGGAACAGCGGGTAGTTTTTCTAAAGCACAAACCGCTCCTTTTGATGTCGTTATTGCAGAAAAATTAGCCTATTATGATGCGGATGTGACCTTTTTTTCTCCCTATCGATATGGACAAATGGCAGGGTGTCCTGCCTTCTATAAAAGTGATAAAGTGACAATCGATAAAATACGAGGTATGTCTTGGCCTTTTACTCTGCGTTATGGCACCATACTAAGTGGAGATAAATTTGTAGAAGTTAAACACGATGTTCTTTCCATCATTGATCAATACTTTACTAACGACAATATTTTGGCATTCGATATGGAAAGTACCTATTTCGCCCAAACTTGTTACATCTTTCATAAACCATTTTTGGTCATTCGTATCATCAGCGATATCATTGATCAAAACAAACAAAAAGAAAGCTATGACAAAGTCCTTGAGCTTTCTAGTCACTATTATAGTCTAATGTTAGCAAAATTAATCCAATAAAAAAGCTAGCGACTAGGCTTTTGCCGCATAGCTTTCAAAAATACTTAATTCGTTTTCTTTGCTGATAATTAATAATTCATCATTGATTTTGATGGTATCATCGGCACTTGGTACGAAGAAGTTTTCACCACGTTTAATCGCGATAATGTTGATATTAAAGCGTGCACGTAGATTCAATGTAGATAGGGGAATACCAATTAATTTCCCGTTGATAATACAAATACGGACAATGGCAAGGTCACTGCCGATGTCAATATAGTCTTTGACATTATTACTGTCACGAGCGATGCGTAAAGCGGTTCGATAGCCAGTATCGCGTTCTGGTAAAACAATATCATTAACTCCTAAGCGACGATAGATTTTTTCTAGATTCGATCCATTGGCCTTCACTGTGATGTTTTTAATTCCCATCTCGGTTAATAAGGCAACGGTCATAATCGATGCTTGTGAATCACTACCAATCGCCACAACGACATGATCGGCATTATTGATACCTGCTTCACGTAATTGATCTTCATCGGTGGAGTCAATAACAGCTGAGTAGGAAACATAGTCGGCGAATTTAGCCACTTTATTTTCGTCTTGATCAAAAGCCATAACGGTTGCTTTTGTTTCTAGCAATCCTTGAATGACACTTTGTCCAAATCGACCAAGACCAATAACGGCAAAAGTTTTCTTTGTTCGCATAGTTCTCCTCCTCTCTTTAGCGTGTTAATTATCGCATATTTACAATAAAAACACAATGATTGCACTTTTTTCATCTAGAATGGTGATTAATTTCTAGAAAATTGAACAAAATTGACAATTCGGACAAGACACTATATAATTGCCTTGTCTTTCTCGAGGTGAGATTATGAAACCACTAGATTTCGAAAAAAAACAACGCCATAATCCAATTCATACGATATTTTTTGGACACATGGTTCCACAACGAATTTTTCGCATCTATTTTGCTATTGTTTTATTAGGTGCTTTTCTTTTAATGTTGCCTATTTCAATTAAAGAAAATACTTCAATTCGTTTTATTGATGCCCTTTTTACTTCTGCGTCTGCTTTCTCAGATACTGGACTAAGTGTCAAAGTTACGGTAGACACATTTACCTTTTTTGGCCAGTTAGTATTATTGATTCTCATCCAATTTGGCGGCATTGGTTTAATGACGCTAAAGATCATGATTGCCTTAGCGCTTGGAAGAAAAATTTCCATTGGTGATAAAGCGATGCTTAGTGCTGAACGTGGTCTTGGGAAATTGGGTGGCAGCATGAAGTATATTATTACCATTATTAAAATGGTTTTTGCTTTTCAATTATTGTTAGCAATCTTATTTGGATTTCGCTTCTACTTTAGTTATTTCCACAATCCGAATTATGCGTTTTATGAAAACTTCTGGAAACTAATTTGGCATTCCATCTTCCATGCCGTATCCGCGGTAAATAATGCCGGTTTTGATATTATTGGTGCCAATTCCTTTACCCCGTTTGCCACCGATTATTTTATTCAAACTCTCGTCATGGTTGGTTTAATTTTTGGGGGGATTGGTTTTCCGGTTCTATACGATGTTCGTAACTACTTTAGAAGTCGTAAAACTAAGGAACCATTCAAATTTTCTTTATTCACAAAAATATGTTTTCGGATGTACTTTAGCGTGCTAATCGTTGGATTAGCCTTGGTTTTTGGCTTTGAGTTATTGACTTCCAATGGTATTTTATACAACCAAGCCTATACATTACCACAACGGATTTTTTACCTTGTGTTCCATACTGTATCGACCCGGAATGCTGGTTTTGCAACCGTGGACATGAATCAATTTTCGATTGCTACTCGGCTTGTCTTTGCCATTATGATGTGGATTGGGGCATCACCGGTTTCCACTGCTGGAGGTATCCGAACAACGACCTTCTTCTTAGCAATTTTAGCGATTTTCCGAGTAATTAAAAGAGAAGATCATATCAATGTTTATAACAAACGAATTCCTCTATCTACTATGGAGCGATCGCTTGTTGTCATTGTAGTTTCTCAGATTCTAATTTTGGGTGCCGTCATGGTTATGTTGGTTTCTATGACACACAGCGCCTCTTTTATGAGTGTATTTTTCGAAGCTTGTAGCGCGTTTGGAACGACGGGGCTAACGATGGGGATTACCTCTAACTTAGGCGTTGTAGGTAAGATTGCCATCATATTGCTTATGTTTATTGGTCAACAGGGAGTAACTACTACACTATTAATGTGGAACGATACTAAACCATCCATATCTCAACCACAATTGGTTGAAGAAGATATACTCATCGGGTAGAAGGGGATTGTATTATGCAAATTGGAATCATCATAATATTGATTGCTTCAGTATTTATCTTGGCATGTATAGTTTTAGGATATGTTATGCTTCATGTCGCTTATCATCCGAAAAGACATTACGATAAATGGGATGAAAAGTTTATGCGTACGCGCTTTCAAGATAGTCAATACGATACGATTGTTCGGTGGAAAAAAGAAACTCCTTTTCAAGCGATTACCATCACTTCTTTTGATCATTTGAAACTAGCGGCTAAACTATATCGAAAAAATAGCGGTCAACTGGTTATTCTTCTGCATGGATTTGAAACAAACTCGAATACCAATCTCGAAGTGATTAAGTTCTATTACGAACAAAATATTAGTGTGCTGGCGATTGACTTACGAGCCCACCAAGATAGTGAAGGATATTATGTATCGTATGGTCATTTAGAAAGACGTGATTTACGCGATTGGATTGAATATATGAGTGCAAATTATACTGAATATCAATCCATTTATCTCCATGGTTTTTCACTTGGGGCAGCCACCTGTTTGCGCGTAAGTGATGTTGCTTTTCCTAAAGTGAAATTAATTATTTCTGACTGCGGTTTTGCTACTTCAACAGGTGCCATCAAGTTTAGTTTTAAAAGTCGAGGACATGGTTATCTTCCATTTCGACCTATCTATTTCTTTTCATTGATTTTTAACTATTTTGCCACTAAAGCTTGGGTTCCTCATTCAAAACCAATTAATCATGTTAAAGCAAGCTTGTATCCAATTCTATTTATTCAAAGTAGCAATGATACTTTTATACCAGCAAAGATGGCAAATGCCTTATATGCTTCTTGTCCAACCAAAAAAGAATTAATCTATTTTGAAGCCCCTCATATTTTAGCTTCTAAGTATTTTTTCAATGAGTATACAACCAAGGTAATGGAATTTATCGAGAATAATCGTTAAAATGGTTGCGAAAATCATAAATTTGTTTTATTATATTATGGCTGTGGACTGTTAGCTCAGCCGGTAGAGCAACTGACTCTTAATCAGTGGGTCATGGGTTCGATTCCCCTACAGTCCACCACGAATCAAAAAAACCACCTTAATATAGGTGGTTTTAATTTGGGGTAGTCATTTTGATACCATTTTTGATACTGTTTTTGATATTTCATATCAATAAATTGAATTAATTATTGCAGATATTTTCTCATCATTTTCGATTTGATTTGTCAAAGTTCTTTGTGGATTTTTAATTGAATGTAAGTATGTTTCAAACAATATTTCTTTACTATGACCAACT
>CAYOYG010000013.1:0-13285 GCA_964408135.1 uncultured Eubacteriales bacterium
TTAAAAAAACCGGGATTGTTGGTTGGATTAAAAATTCGAAATTAGATAAGGAGACACGGTCATGAAATATCTTGTTCAGTTGATGATTATTTTTGCAATAACACTACTAGGAACTATCCTTTCTACGTATTTACCAATTCCAATTCCTGGTAGTATCCTCGGTGGTATTATCTTATTTATTTTTCTTATGACAGGGATCATAAAAAAAGAACAAATTGGAGATACAGCCTCCTTTTTGATTAAACATTTTTCTTTATTCTTTATTCCAAGTGCTGTTTTGTTTTTAGGGGTTTATAATGACATTGTTACTGAGTTATTCTTGTTTGTTTTGATTGTCCTTATTTCGACAATCTTGACATTCTTGGTGTCTACCTATACAGTCAAACTCTGCAATAAGTGGCAAAAGAAACATAAAAAAGAGGTAAACGGAAATGTTATTAATTAATAGCTTCATGCAAGTGGTAACCAACACACCTCTTTTTGGAATTGGGTTTTCTATTCTTGCCTATTATATTGGCTATCTAATTTATAACAAAACAAAGATTTTTCTCTTATCACCGTTTTTAATTGGTTTTGTTTTGGTCATTACAACCATTGTTGTTTTTGATATTCCATATGATAATTTTGCACAAGGTGGAGATATCATCATGATGTTTATCGCGCCAACTACCGTTTGCTTAGCCTACACGATGTACTTACAATTAAAAATATTGAAATTGTATTTATGGCCGATTCTAATTGGGACCTTTGTAGGTGCCCTGGTCTCGGTAGTATCCACTTATTTTTTAGCCCATTGGTTTGGAATCAATGATCAATTTATTTTATCGATGTTACCTAAGTCATCCACGACCGCTATTGCGATGGAAATCAGCGCAAAAAGCGGAGGAATAATGGGGATTACTATCGCGGCAGTAATGTTGACAGGACTATTAGGATCAACCTTGAATCCAGTATTGGTTAAACTATTAAATATTAATGATCCAGTGGCAGTAGGTGTCGGAATGGGCACTTCTGCCCATGGACTTGGGACAAGTCGAGCGTATGATTTAGGGGAAATTCAAGGAGCAATGTCAGGATTAGCGATGACTTTAACCGGTTTCTTTATTGTTATCATAATGCTGTTTTTCCAAGGATAAGAGTGGTTTTCATAAAAAGTGTTCATTTTATGAAAATATCGTGTATAATTGGCTCGAGGTGTTTTAAATGACTTTTGAAATTAAAGAAGTAAAGGGTAAGAAGATGATGAAAGACTTCATCAAATTCGGTAATGACCTATATAAGAACCATCCGTATTTTGTGCCTTCACTTATGTTCGATGAACTCAATACATTAGATCATAAGAAAAATGTGAACTACAAGTTTTGTGACGGGGTTGAATATCTTGCTTATCAAGATGGTAAGATTGTCGGCCGTATTTGTGCATTAATCAACCATCGGTATAATGCCAAAACTAAAATTGATTACCTCCGTTTTAATCGCTTTGATTTTATTGATGATTATAATGTGAGTGCCGCTTTGATGAATAAAGTCATCGAATGGGGTAAAGCACGCAATATGAACACATTAAATGGACCGATTGGGATTACCGATTTTGATAAACAAGGTTTATTGGTGGAAGGTTTTGATGAAGATTCAATGTTCATCACAAACTATAACTATGATTATTATCCAAAGCATTATGAAAAATTAGGATTAACCAAAGACGTTGATTGGGTCGAATACCGTGTTTTCCCACCTGCGCAATTGGATCCTAGAATTGAAAAATTATCGAAAGCAGTGGCTGAAAAACGCAAACTGCGTTTAGTTAAGTTCAAAAAGAAAAAAGACTTAATGCCTTATATTCATAAAGCATTTGATACTTACAATAAGGCATTTGATGTTCTCCATGGTGTGACGATGTTGGATCAAGATCAAATCGATATGTATGTGGATCAATTCATTGGCCTGATGAACTATCGCTATCTACACATGGTCGTCGATGAAAAAGAGGATGTTGTAGGCTTTAGTGTTTTGGTTCCTTCTTTATCCGATGCTGTTCGGAAAAGTAAAGGATATCTCTTCCCATTTGGATGGTATCATATTCTTAGAGCTTTAAAGAAATTTCATATTTTGGATATGTATTTTATTGCCGTCAAACCAGAGTATCAAGGCCTTGGTGTTAACTCACTGATCATGAGTGATGTTATTAAATGTTGCTTTGAAGATAAAGTTCAATTTTTAGAAACCGGACCTGAACTGGAAGATAATCTTTTAGTCCAAGCACAATGGAAAGGTTTCAATGCGCCACAAGTTCGAAGAAAACGACTATATCACCGCGAATTTTAGGTAAAAAATAGAATTATCCCCCTAGGATGATTCTTTTTTGTTTTTATTGCATAATATACATATTATGCGTTATATTTAAAGAAAGGGAGTGAACCATATGAATTTTGATCCAACTCTAATTTCTAGTGTTGTCCCAGCCTTGTTAATACTAATCATCGCATATTACACGTTAGGAGGAGCCATCAAAGGATTTCGTAAGGCTCTCTATCGTTTTTGTGCATTTATAATTTTCTTAGCTATCGGATATTATTCGATGCTTTGGTTTGCCACCTTTATGGTTGAAGGGAATGGGATTGCCCTCTTAACTTCTTATGTGGATTTATCTGGCTTCATTGGTAGCGCAACCACTTTTAGTGAAGCAGTAACCAATATAGCCACCAATATGATAAATATGACACCAAATCAAGATACCATTGAAATGATTGGAGCACTGGTTTCACTCATCATTAAAGTGGTTTATTTTATTGTTTATGTTTTCGTGATTCGAATTGTGTATTGGATTATTGAAAAAATTGTATGGATTCTTTTCTTCCGTGCCTCCAAATTCTATAAGAAAAATTACACAACAAAGAAACGTTCCCTTGGTGCCGCTGTTGGCTTTGCAAAAGGGGTTATCATTGCTACGTTTGTTGGTGTTGCTATCAATGGATTTGTTGGTATCGTTCCTTTTTTTGACTTCAGTGTTTTAGATGAAGCTCATCAACAAGATGGTCAACAAAATCTTTCACAAAGCAATACAGTCGTATCACCGAACATTTTACAAATGCTCGATAGTATGGGATTGCGTCCTGTGTTTGAAGCCGTCGATGTGTATAAGCAAACCCGTTTCTCACAAGTACTCAATACTGTTGAAGTAGGAGAAAAACCAATTGATGCGTATGTACTTGATGCTATTTTTACAGGTAAATATCAAGACTTTACGATTGAAGGACTAACGGAATTAAAACAATTAGTCGCTGTAGCGACAGCGGCGGCCGATATTTATTTCTCACCAAATGGTTTTGATCCAATGACAATCAACATTGGACAATTAGCGCCAATTTTTGAAGCAGTAGCCAATTCGAATTTAATCATGAAGTTGATTCCAATCGGAGTCAATTATGCCCTGACTATGGATTTTGTCAATAATCTACCTTATGGTATCACCCTTGATCCAGATACGTTTGCCAATATCGACTGGGCAAATGACTTTACTTTAATGGGCGAACTCGCCACCTCACTCGGTGAGATGGGAGATGGCACCATCGCTAATTTGGAATTTAGTGGGGCCAATATCCAAACTTTGGCTGGTATTGTTAAAAACATGACAATTATTACAGAAGTTATGCCAATCCTAGTTGGTGTTGCTTTAGATATACCAGAAGTTCAACAATACGTTGGTGAAATTACCGATGATATTTCCAATATTGATTGGAGTGATGAAATCGATGCTTTTGCAAACATTTATGCCAGCTTTACTGATTTAGGAATTGCTTCTTTCGATAACATTATTGCTGATTTTCTAGGTACAGCCGATACACCAGAATTACGGTCGTTTTTTGAATCAATATTTACTTCACAATTTATTAATATCGTTTTCTCTCAAGCAATTGATTCATCACTTGATACTTTCTTTGGTGATGATCCAACGGTTGGACCTTTATTGGATTTAATTGATTTTAGTGATATTACATCGGCGGAATGGGTCGATGAATTTATGACAATTGTCAGCCTAGCCCATAGTATTACACCCGATGGGACCTTCTCAGATTTTGGGCTTGAACAAATCGTAAATATTAGTGCGGATACCATCGCCCAATCGACGATTCTAAGAAGAGCCATTAAGGCGTTTATCGCGACCGCATATCTGCCGGATTCACTAGCTACTAGCGTTGGAATCAGCAGCTATTTAGTTGTCCCAATGTCGTTCCAAGATTTTGATGATCCAAGCTGGGATGCGGATACCGATGGTGATACAATTCCAGAAGAAGATGGCGAAATAACCAACTTTATTCGTGGTTTAAAAGCTATAGTTGACATCGTAGTTGGCGATGGTACATTTGATTTATCAACCATTAATCCAGGACAATTGATTGATGGAATTGATGATGCCTTAATTGAAGATATAACTTCTTCGATATTATTAAGAACCTTTATCTCCAACGCTTTATTACCACTACTCGATGAAACCGGTGGAATTGTCATTGTTCCCGATGAAGTTAAGCAAAATATTACTTCATTGGAATACGATGATGCCACGCAACAAGCCGTTGAAGTACAACACCAAATCTTACGCGCTGAAGAACTAGAAAGAATGCTCAAAGCGGCTAAGGAGTTAGCCGGTATATTCTTTGATGAAACCGGTAATTTCAGCTTTGACTTTGAAAATTTAACTACCATCCTTTCTGATCCAGCCTTAGCCAATGGATTAAACTATATCGTTGGTAGTTCCAATGGCTTAATTAAACCTTCTTTGATTATGCAAGCGACTGTCTCAAAATATATTATCGATATGGATGTATCCAACGGGGGAATGATTGTTCTTCCAACCTCATCGATGCAAACAACGTTTGCTATTAATGATGAAGAAACGCTAACAATTACATCCGTACCTTTAGTCAAAGGTACTCAACTGCGGTTATTATTTGATATTGTAATTGATAGTAACATCAACTTAACCAGTCTTGATTCCTTTGATTTTGGCATTGTAAATAACTTAGTTGTCAGCGTTAATAATGGTAACTTGGGCAATTGTGATATTTTAAATGCTACTTTGACCAAATTTGTTATCGATAATTTAGCGAGTACGATTACCTTACCAAAACAAGTTATTACCAATACAGCACCTGGAGCTCAAATGCTTGATAGTGCTCAATTCTTAACTAAGAGCGAACTCGAAAACTTAGTATTAGCAATTGTTGCATTTGATATTGATGATATTACCACGATTGGATTTGAAACGATTACATCGATCACCAATGATGCCACTTGGCAAACGATCTTTAGTTCAAAAATCTTGCAAGTAACGGTTTCAAAATTTGTGGTGGATATGACTTCAGGAAGCGGCATTATTATTGTCCCGCACGATGCAACCATTGTTGATCCACTCGACTCAATGACGTATGGTGCTTATGAACCAGTCGGGACTTATACAGATCTTAGTGATAATGCCTTAGAAGTATTAACCGCTACCGAATTGCGTCATTTAATTAGTGGTATAAACACCCTGATTTCCGGGATGGTCAATACCTCAGATGCTGACCCAAATAATGATACATTAGAAGACGTATTATCCAATTCTCCAACCGCGATTGTTGAAAATATCGATGCTAGTAACATTGATCAAATTACCCAATCAAAGATCCTATATGCCACGATTTCGAAATTTATCTTTGATTTAAATGGTACGATTACTATTCCTGGCTACTTTGGTGGAGCTACAACACAATCCTCGGGAGTAGTTCTCCAATTGGGCGATAAATTTGTCGTGGATAGTAATGAAATACTTGCTTTACTCGATGGTTTTAGTGCTCTAGGTGGCAGTATTGATAGTGCAATTAGCGTCACTTCTGTCATCAATCGGAGTGAAGCTGAAATTCAAGCGATTTTTGCTTCGGTTATCGTTCGTGCGACAGCCACAGGTTTATTAACAGACTTAGCTGATAGCGGAACATTAATTATTCCTGGTTACAACGGAACAACTCATGTCGTTACAGCAGGAGCCGCAATTGATATGATAGCCACTTCACCAGTAATTCAACAAACCGAATTTGTTCAATTAATCTTAACCGCGAAAGTACTTGGATTAGCGGATTTGTCGGATGCCATTCTCGACGCCATTAGTGTGAATAACCTACTTACCAATCAAGCGACCATCTTTGGTACTCTTGTTGGGGGAAATTATGTCGGTGGAACCACTATATTCCAAGCGACAATGTCCAAAATGATATTGGATGTTGGAGCGAGCCTTACAATTCCAAATAGCGATATCTTTACCTACGTGGACACTGTAAATCGCTATATTGCGACAAGCGAAGTAATCGCTTTACTCGATGGATTAAAGGCACTAGGTATTAACGGACTTGATTCTTCTTCTGTCAATATTGGAATTTCCACATTGACTGGATTATCAAATGCAAACTTTACAACTGCCCTCGCTTCGCACATTCTTCACTATACGATGTCAGAACAAATTCGAAGCAATGCGAGTGGAACTATTACAATCCCAAGCGATGCATATACTAACACAGAAATCAATGATACTGGTTTCTATTTGATGAAAGATACAGAAATAATAGACTTTATTGGGGCCTTAAGTACATTGGCGATTACCGATGCTGCGAGTGTTGGCATTTCGAATGTGCTTAATCTCATCCAATTCACCTATGTCGGACCAGATATTACGGCCGTTGATTCTACAAAAATTAGTGGTGGCGATAAAGCGATGATGGATTCCATTATTATCTGGAATTATGTCTCACAATCCTTGGTCGATAATGCTGTCGCTATCATTATTCCTACGATTGTCTATGATGGCACCATTGTTACACGCATTCAAAAAGCCGAGATTGTGAAGATGCTTGTTTCGATGAAAGTATTAGGCTTAACCACTGCCGTTGGAGTTGATGTTGGGGTTAGTGATTTATCTGATTTAACCACAACAAATCTCAATTTGACATTAGAATCCGATATTATCTACTATACTGTTTCTGAAAAAGTCAGAACGAATGGAACTTTAAACATTCCAGATGATGCTTACACAGCTACTTACATCAATGGAACTTCCGATCCAAAACTAATTAAAAAAGATGAATTAAAGAATTTCATCGGGGCCTTAAAAGTTCTTGGTGGCGATAATGCAAACGATGTTACATTTGCCACTGTACTTGGTAAAATTACGTATACAAAAGATGGTAGTGACAATTTCACTGCAGCTGACACAAGCAACGTAGCTACTATGTTGGATTCGATTATCATCTGGCATTACATGTCTGAATCGATTGTCAATAGTACATCAAGTAGTATGGTTGTTCCTTCTAGTGCCTATGATGCTATTGTTACTTCACGAATTGATAAACTAGAAATTCAACATATGTTAGCGGCGATGGGTATTATGGGATTCACAGATCCAAATACTATTGCGATAGAAGATACCTTATTATCGAGCTTAACCAATACGGAATTAAGTCTCATTCTTGAATCGGATATCATGTGGTACTCCATCTCGAAGTACTTCATTGATAACCACTCCGCTCAAATTACATTAGCTGGAATCACGATTCATACGGATGGAGAAGGTAAACAATATATTGAAAGAGCCGATATTCAAACACTGAAAAACTTAATTTAGGATGTGAAGAACATGACGGAAATTATTCTACTTTCGATCACTTTAGCTTTGCTAGTTACTTTGATTGTTCTTGTGTTATGGACAAGAAAAGAACGCAACAGCACGAAAAAACTTGATGAATTTCGATCGAATATAGATGGAATCAAAGACAATATTTTAAGTCAATTGACGAAGTTAATTATTGATTTTAATAATTCGGTGAATGCCAAACTTTTAGAAAATGCGCAATCATCGAATCAAAGCATCAGTGATTTTCGGGTGAAAGTAAATGATGAATTAAATCGATTTAATGAAAAGATTGGAAGCAAGATGATTGATGAATTCACCAAACTCAATGATCAAGTCGATAAAAAAATGACCGGGATCAATGAGAAAGTTGAACAACGATTATCGAAAGGTTTTGATACAACCAATGAAACTTTCAAAAACATTATTGAACGGATGGCCGTTATCGATAAAGCCCAAGGCAATATTGAAAAACTTTCCACCGAAATGGTATCGCTTCAAACCATTCTTTCCAATAACCAATCACGAGGTGTTTTTGGTGAGTTTCAACTCAACCAAATTTTACATGCGAGTTATGGCGAAAACCCATCACTCTATCAAACCCAATACACATTAAAGGAAGCAAAGGGAACCAAAGAAAGTGTTCGGGCGGACGCGGTCATATTTATGCCAGCTCCCCACAATCTTATTTGTATTGATTCTAAGTTTCCGTTTGCCAATTATGCCCGCTTGTTTAATGAAAAATTAAAAAGCGAAGAAGAAGATAGGTTGATTAGTGAATTCTCAAAAGATGTAAAAAAACATATCTCAGACATCCATGATAAATATATTATCGAAGGAGTCACCGCTACTTTTGCTTGTATGTTTGTTGCCTCGGATGGAATTCTATCTTTACTTCATAGCCGTTGTCCAAATGTTATTGAATGGGCGGCTTTGAAAAATGTTGTTATATTATCACCAACAATTGCTATCCCAATGTTAATGTCTTTCAAAGCCATCGTTATTGACTATGAAAGAAGCAAAAACGCTGGTGAAATTCGCAAACAATTACAATTATTAAGTCGTGATTTTAATAAATTCGGCGATGCTTGGTTAAAACTCAGCGACACCATACGACGCTTAACCGAACAAAGTGGACATGTAGATGCTCGCGTCACCTTGATGACTAGTCAATTTAATCGCATCAAATCATCAAACTCAATCGAAGAGGGAGAAGAAAATCAAGAATAAAAAGGGAAGCGTGTCATGTATGGCACGCTTTTTCTTTGCTATTAAAAGGGGATTCGTTTACAATAAAGAAGGTGATACACATGATAACAAAACAAATATGGAAAAAAATTAAAAAAGCAAAGGTTATTACTATCTTTCGTCATATTAAGCCCGATGGTGATGCCTCAGGCGCGCAACTAGGTCTTAAGTACTTAATTTTAAGTAATTTTAAAGATAAAAAAGTCTATTGTATGGGCGAAGAAAATAAACGGTGGCAAACCTTTCTTGGTGCAGTAGATACCAATGTCAGTGATAAAATTGTTGAGTCCTCTTTAGCCATAGTATTAGATGTTGGAGATATTAAACGAGTCGATGACCAACGCTTTTTAAAAGCACGGGAAATCATTAAAATTGATCATCATATTTTTGTGGAGAAATTCACTGTAAATAGTTTAGAGTGGGTCGATACTAGTTTCTCAGCCACTTGTGAGATGATTATTAAAATCGCGCATGATAACAAAGCAATATTATCGAAAGAATCAGCGACTGCTTTATTTACTGGATTAGTAACCGATTCAGGGCGGTTTTTGTATTCGAATGTCAACGAAAAGACCTTTCAATATGCGGCTTATTTATTACAAGCCGGCATCGATATGAATGCCATCTATGATTATATCTATAGCGAAGATGAAGTTTCCATTCGCTTTAAAGGGTATTGTCAACAAAACTTTATTCGCACACCAAATGGTCTAGCTTATAACAAGATTACCAAAGAATTATTACAACAATTCAATGTTAGTAGTAATTTTGGAGCAGGTATAGTCAACGTTCTTGCCAATATGAAAGGTGTTCATATTCATGCCCACTTCTCCGATCGTGAAGAGGGCAAAGTCAAAATCGAAATTCGCTCCAAAGAAATACCAGTCAATGTTGTTGCAGCCAAATATGGCGGCGGTGGTCATAAACTTGCTGCAGGAGCGATTGTAGATGGCTGGAATGATATCGATAATCTTATCAATGATTTAGATGAATTGTGTCGGGTAAAAAACAATGAAGAATTATCAAAAAGAACTTAATGTAGCACTTTTTGCTGCCGAAGAAGCTGCGAAACTAGTCCAAACAATTTATCAGCAAGATGATTTTCATGTAGAAATGAAAGCCGATGATTCTCCTGTAACTGAAGCAGATCAAAAATCGGATGCTTTAATACGTAAAATTTTAATGGATGCTTTTCCAAAATATGCCATCTTAAGCGAAGAAAGCGAAGATGATCTTCATCGGCTAGAGAATGATTATGTTTGGATTATCGACCCTTTAGATGGGACCAAAGATTTCATTGCCAAAACCGGTGAGTTTAGTATTAATATTGCTTTAGCCTATCAACATAAAATTGTTGTTGGGGTTATTGCAATTCCAGCCAAAGATGAAATCTATTATGCTGTAAGTGGACAAGGAAGTTATCGACGGATTCATGGTGGTCAAGAGTTGCAAAATGAAGTAGCTAAAGACACAAAAGAATTAATCGTACTTCGCAGTCATTTTCATCGCAAAAAGGAAGAAGATGCATTTTTGCTATCCAAGCAAGATATTCTTACTAAGGTCCGAAGTTGTGGTAGTTCATATAAAGCCTGTTTAATCGCGAGTGGTAAAGCCCATTATGCTATAAAAATTGGCGATGGAACGAAAGAATGGGATATTGCTGCCAGCGATTTAATCGTTCAAGAAGCAGGCGGTGTTTTTTTGAACGCGCTTGGTCAAAGTATCCAGTATAATCGAGTCGATTGTTATAATCACGATGGTTATGTAATTATGAACATTCGGAACGAAAAATTACTGTATAAAAAATAAAAAAAGCGTTTGCTATCATTGAAAGCATTGTGGTAAAGTAGTATAGGAAAAGGAATGGATTAGAAAATGGCGAAAAAAGTTGTCTATGAATTAAGTGGGGTTGCTTATAATGTTGCACCCAATTCTGCCTATGAAATTCAAAAGGCTCCGCTTGGAAAAAGAGCGATTGCTTTCTTGATAGATTTAGTCTTAATGATTATACTGACGATTGGATTTATTCGCTATATTGCATCTCCAGTTGCTGATCAATATTTTGGTTATCAAGATCTCATTGATCGTGGCAATGAAAAAATAGTCAATTTTGGTTTTGCTCGTATCGTGGAAGGTGAAGTCGTAAATATTGATTTTAGTTTAGAGTCAGAAGCGACCACGCTTGATAATTTGATTCAAACTCACGGGGCGGATTTGGTGGAAGAAGGACTAGCCACTTTTAATGAAACAACTCAAAAATACACGATTGGTGGAGAAGTTGCCGACCAAGTGGAAAATCTGGAAAAACTCTTTAATATGGATGACGAGGTTTATCAAATAGCACGGGCTATTTCGTTTGCTAAATTTATGAAAACCACAATAAGTGCTCTACTGGCTCAATTATTGATTTTTTTATTGTTTCCTTTGATTTTTCACAATGGTCAAACGCTCGGTAAAAAGATTTTCAATCTTGGACTCGTAAATAAAAACGGACTAAAAGTAAGTACACTTCGTGTTGTTATTCGTTTTATTCTTGGCTTGTTCTTGATTGAAACTGCCGTCACGATCGCACTATATTCAGTATCTGAATTATTTGGAATTATAATACTTTTATTAACGATTGGATTAGCCTTTTTAACCAATCAAAACCGAGCTTTACACGATTATATTGGTGGCACGGTAGTTGTTGATTTAAATGCCCAATATATCATCGATACAATGAGCGAAAAAGTAGCTGCACAAAGAGAAGAATATAAAAAGTATTTAGCCGAACAAAAAAATAAGAAAAACATCTAGAAAGGTGTAGGCTAGTTGGATATTCAATTATCCAATTTTTATTGCCCGAAGGAGAGAAAAAATGGAACTTGGATTTAGAAAAATGGATACTAAGCAGGAAAAATCACTGTACAGTATAAAAAATGCAGGATTTTTTCAACGACTTGTTGCTTTCTTGTTTGATTTAATCATTATTTTCTTTTTAAACTTTACATTGAGTGTCATCGCTATTGTTCCAATCTCCAATCATTTTGGCTATGATGATTTAGTACAAGAGTATAATGCTCAATTGCTTGAGTTTAACCTGGGAGAATACGATGAAAACAATGAATTCGTTATTTTCAACTTTGATGATATAAACCAAGATGATTTACAGGCTTTTTATGACGACCCTGAGGCCAAAGCAATTTCGAACAGGAAATATGTGTTTGATTTGATTCAAATCAGTGCAGGGCTTTTTATTGCGGAAATTATTGTGATGTTTATTGTCCCATTGCTGTTTAAGAATGGTCAAACCTTGGGAAAGAAATTGATGAAATTGGGTCTTGTTGATAACTATGGTTTACGTGTCAAACCGATGAATGTTTTTGTTCGTTTCTTAATTGGTTGGTTTGTTTTCGAAACCGCCATGTCATTAATAACGATGACCATGTTTGGTTTACCAATATTTATCTTAGTCTCGATGTTGATGTTACTTCTAACTAAGAATAAACGAGCTTTACACGATGTGATTGGCTCGACAATCGTTGTTAGTTTAGATAAGATGGTTGTTTTCGATTCTGGTGAAGAAAGACAAGCCGCTATTCAACAAGAAAGAATGGAACGCGAAGCAGCCTCAAAAATCGAGTAAATAATTTGTTAAATTATTGGTGAAAGAATTTACAATGTGTCGTCATTGATGTTATAATTTGCTTATAATTGGGAAAATAGGGGAATATTATGGAAATAAAGTTAGATAAAGTATCAAAAATATTTGCGGATAAAAAGAATGGTGAAGTTCGTGCCGTTGATAATGTCGACATTACCATTCCAGACGGAAAACTTATTGGTCTTTTAGGGCCTTCTGGTTGCGGTAAATCTACAACCTTATACCTCCTGGCTGGTTTACATCTTCCAACGGAAGGAAAAATTTTCTTTGGTGGAGAAGATGTCACTAAAGTTCCACCAGAACAAAGAGGGATTGGCTTGGTTTTCCAAAACTATGCTCTTTACCCACATATGTCAGTGCAACAAAATATCATGTTCCCACTTGAAAACATGAAACATTTAACCAAAAAAGAAATGGAAGAACGAGCGCTTAAAATCGCTAAATTAGTCAATATTGATAAATTGATGGATCGCAAACCAAAACAACTATCGGGTGGTCAACAACAACGGGTTGCTATTGCTCGCGCTCTTGTCAAATACCCAAAAGTTTTATTACTAGATGAACCGCTTGGAGCATTGGATCTTCAATTAAGAAGGCAGATGCAAGTAGAATTAAAGCGTCTTCAGAAGAAACTTGGAATAACATTTATCTATATTACTCATGATCAAGAGGAAGCACTTAACATGTCAGATCGTATCGTTGTGATGAGAGAAGGTAAGTTTGAACAAATAGGC
>CAYOYG010000014.1:0-12916 GCA_964408135.1 uncultured Eubacteriales bacterium
AACAAAATGCCGATGATCTAGCAAAAACACTTGAAGCGGTTGAAGCCAAGTTCGGTCCTTATCTTCATCAATTAAAATGGATTAACTTTGGCGGTGGTCATCATTTAGCTCGTGAAGATTATGATGTTGAACGATTAATAAAACTCATTCAACATATGAAAGATACCTATCATCTTGAGGTCTTTTTAGAACCGGGTGAAGGGATTGTCTTAAATAGCGGTTATCTCGTCGCTACCGTATTAGATATTATCCATAATGACATGGATATTGCTATTTTAGATACCTCCGCCGCCTGTCATATGCCCGATGTTCTTGAGATGCCTTTTACGCCGCCCGTGCAGGGCAGCGTGCAGCAGAGTCCATTTCACTATCGCCTGGCTGGTTTTACCTGCCTATCAGGCGATGTGATTGGGGAATACTACTTCCCTAAGCCACTTAAGGTCGGAGATCAAATTGTCTTTGAAGATATGGCATTGTATACCATTGTTAAAAACAACACATTTAATGGAATACCACTACCTGCTATTTATGCCCGTACACTGCAACAAGAAGATAAGCTAGTCAAAGCATTTAGCTATCAGGACTTTATTCATAAATTGTCCTAGAGGTGAAACACATGAGAAAAATAAAAGTTTGTAAATTTGGGGGAACGTCGATGGCGACCGCCGCGACGATTAAACAAGTCGCCCAAATCATTCAAAGCGATAAAGAACGCAAATACATCGTCGTCTCTGCCCCGGGAAAACGGTTTAAAGACGACATCAAAGTCACCGATTTACTCTACAAATTAGCCGATGAAATTATTCATCAACATACAAGTGAATCCTTCGCTCCGATCCAACAACGGTTCATGGATATCGCGAACGATCTCCCACTAACGTTTTCAATGGAACAATTACTAAGTGATGTCTTAAAAACCATGCTCGCTAGTAACAGTGTTGAATTCATTGTTTCTCGTGGTGAATACATCTCGGCAAAGATATTATCCGATTATATTCAATACGAATTCATTGATGCGACTGAACTCGTGCGTTTTCGGGTTTCAAAGCTCGATTATGCCGAAACCAATAAAGTCTCGCGGAAATTATTAAAAACCAAAGAACGGGTGGTTATCCCGGGTTACTATGGTATTTCCAGTCGGGGTGAGATTAAATTGCTCTCCCGTGGTGGGGCGGATGTCTCTGGGGCATTAGTTGCTCGGGCCGTCCTCGCAAAAGTCTATGAAAACTGGACCGATGTCGATGGATTCTTAATGGCCGACCCTCGGGTTGTTGATGGACCACTATTAATTGAAACAATGACCTATAAGGAACTGCGGGCCCTTTCGTTTATGGGCGCTAGTATTCTCCATAGCGATACCTTCTATCCGGTCGCAAAAGCTAGAATACCAATCAATACTCGTAATACCTTTAATCCATCGTGTCCTGGTACATTTATCTATGATTATTTACCAGCCAATAAAAGTAAATACGTCATCACGGGCATCGCTGGATTAAAAAACTTCCATCTCGTCATCATTGAAAAGAATCTAATGAATGAAATTCCGGGTTTCGACCGGAAAGTATTATCCATCTGTGAAAAATTGAATATCGATGTCGAACACTTTCCAAGTGGAACCGATACCTTCTCTTTAATGATTGAATCGAAGTATCTCACCGATGGAAAGAAAGAAAAGTTAGTCAATTTAATTCGCCGCAGTTTAAAACCAGATACGATTGAAGTGTTAGATAATATCTCACTCATCTCGATTGTTGGTCGGAAACTGATGGCCAATAAGTTTACCATGTTAAAAATATTTAGTGCGCTTGTTAATACCAATATTACCTTACGGATGATTGACTATGGTTCCAATGGTTCGAATATTGTCATCGGCGTCGATGATATCGACTTTGGTTATGCCATCAACGCCGTCTACAATGTCTTTGTACGAGGAGAAATCGAAAAATGAAATCCATATCACTCGCCATTGTTGGCGCGACCGGTTTAGTCGGTCGTAAATTCCTACAAGTCTTAGAAGAACGACAAATTCCCATCCATGAACTAATCTTATTTGCTTCCAAACGCAGTGCAGGTTCTACTATGGTCTTTAGAGGAAAGTCGTATCCTATCTATGAATTAAATGAAGCAAACATTCTTGCTCATCCTGTCTCCTATGCCTTGTTTAGTGCGGGAGGCGATGTCTCACTCGCTTATGCACCAATATTTGCTAAGCAAAAGACCCTAGTCATTGATAACTCGAGTGCCTTCCGGATGGACCCTTCTGTTCCTTTAGTCGTTCCCGAAGTCAATCCCGAAGATGCCTTTCAACATCACTACATCATTGCGAACCCTAACTGCTCCACCATTCAAGCTGTGGTGGTAATTAAACCACTCCATGATGTCTATCAATTAAAAAGAGTCGTTATTTCAACCTATCAAGCGGTCAGTGGTGCTGGTCATAAAGGCATCGATGATCTAGAAAAACAATTGCCTCTAGGCAAGACAACCAAATTCCCTTATCCAATCCTCAATAACGTCTTACCACATATTGATAGTTTCTTAGAAAATGGTAATACCAAAGAAGAAGAAAAAATCATCAATGAGTTAAGAAAGATTATGCATCTACCAACCTTACGTGTTTCTTCCACTGCTGTACGGGTACCCGTACTCAATTGTCATAGTGAAAGTATTAATCTAGAATTTAATCAACCAATCGAAATCGAAGGAATTAAAACTACTTTAAAACAAGCCAAAGGTGTTATCCTCTATGATGACCCTTCTAAACTTCTCTACCCAATGCCAATGATTGTCAATGAACACGATGATGTGTATGTGGGAAGAATCCGCAGAGATAGTTCGATCGAACATGGTATCAACTGCTTCGTTGTCGGTGATAACATCCGCAAAGGTGCTGCCACCAATGCAATACAAATACTAGAGTTGTTTCTTTAAATCTTTTCTAATCAAACAAAAAACAATCCATAAGATAGATTGTTTTTTTTATAGTATAAATAGTGTTTATTCGTCTTTAGTAATTCAATATCAATTAGATCATTCCACCATTCACATCGATGATTTGTCCATTAATCCAATTGGATTCTTCTGAGGCTAAGAAGAGAGCGACATTGGCAATATCATTCGGCTTACCAATTCTACCTAGAGCAATCCCTCGTGCAACCGCAACTAAATAATTCTCTGACTTACCTGTAACAAACATATCGGTTTCAATTGGTCCAGGAGCAATCGCATTAATCATTATTCCTTTAGGACCTAATTCTTTCGCTAGATGTCTTGTAAATTGTTCTACCGCTGCTTTAGAAGCAGCATAGACACTATAAGCAGGATACATTTGATGCGTAGATAAAGAAGATATATTAATAATCTTTCCACCTTTAGGTAAATACTTAACGGCTTTTTGAATCATAAAATAAACCGTTTTTGTATTGGTATTAAAAACATAATCATAACTTTCTTCACTAACTTGATCGAGTAGTTCATTCTTACCTACTCCCGCATTATTAACCAGTATATCTAGTTTATTAAAATGGCGTATTGTTTCTTGAAGGACACTATCGACATTTTCTACCTTCGATAGATCTGCTCCAACCATAATAGCTTTTCCACCTTGCTCTACAATAGAGTTTACAACTGCTTGGGCTTCTTCTTTACTTTTATTGTAATGAACGACCACAGACGCTCCTTGGCTAGCAAAAGCAAGAGCAATTGCTCTACCAATTCCGCGAGAGGCCCCTGTAACTAAAACAACTTTATCTTTTAATGATGACATATAATTTCCTTTCTTATCCTAATTGGATGAATGCTTACATTTATAATTATAGCAAACATAACAAAAAGGAAAAATGATAAAACAATATTAAAATATTTATACATCATTAAAAAGTGAAAAATCATCTTATTCGATTTTTTGTAATCCTTCATAATTAATATAATAATCATCGGTGACTAACGCGATACTATGTTTGAATCGTTCCTCATCACAGGAACCAATACTCACCGAAGCATAATAAACTAGAGGAATATCAGGTTTCGTCGAATGTTGTGGATAATAAAGTAGTCGCTCCTTATCTTCTTGTGATATTTGGGGTTGAATAGGAGCGACTGCGGTTTGGCAATAGATACCAACCCGTCTCCCATCCTTAGTTGCAAAGATATTAGGAATTGCACTCATCCTACCAAGAGCATCCAGAATGTGATACCCTTCCTTTTCTAAATAGGGTAAAATCGATTCCATTCCAAAATCATGAATTTCTTGCTCCGTAAGGCAATCATTGCGTTGATATTCAACCATACCTCCTCCCCAAGGAATGCGATATAGTTCTGTTTCAAAAAAACGAGGGTCAGCAATAAGGATTCTACTTATGTTCCCTTGCTGGTTGAATTGAAAACAAACAAGATTATTCTCCCAGCCATGGTTTATTTTTTGTTCCATATAGACCGCTAGATGATTGGCTTCATAATGGTCTAGAACCGAGGTATTGAGTGGTTCAAAGATATTTGGATAAGGGTCCTTCTTTTTGATTAGATTCACAATACGATAGTAATCAATATTGCCGAGTTGAATATTGGAGAATAATTGTTGATAATATTTCCTTATTACATCAATACCAGTTCTTTTATAATCCACGAACATCGACTCCCATATACAATCCGAAGATAGCCTATCTATAATCAGCTCTGGTTTTAAATGATAATAGGCGTCTCCTATACTACGGGCTATTTCATATTCTGAATGTTTTTCTTGTTCTTTTATCATAGTGCCCCCTGCCTTGATTTGATTTTTATAAAGTTGAAAAGTTCGGCTATTTCTTCGCACTTATTTTTCTTGTTCATCTTTTGCTACCTCATTTACGATGGATTCATTAATAGCTTCTTTATTTTTATCAATTAAAATGAGTCGAGCAATATAATAATAGAATAGTGCAGGTGCAAAGCTGGTAACTACAGATTGCCCCGGTGTAAAAATAGAACGCATAATCATGAAAATAATCGCGCCAATAATCGAGTTCCACAGTGCCATTTTCTTACCTTGATTTTTCGTTACTCGACCACGAATTATTCTATATATTATCGGATAACTTAAATAAACAATCAATGTCAGCAATAAATCAGTTCCTACTCCAATCATGTGTTGTTCCTCCTATGTTTGGATTTTTTAGTTTTTATTAAAAATTATGTAAGATATTTCTTGTATGTACTATCTTAACTTTCGCTATTTTTTGAACATAGTACGTAAGCATTCAAGTTCTAGTTCAATGAATGGATTATCCACTTTTTTATCGGGAAGAAAATGAGCTTCGGTTATGTTTTGGTGCATAATCGTCACATACATCGGATTGTATTTTGAATGCTTTAAATGTTCTTCTTTCATCTCGTCGATATTTCTTTGATAATACTCGTTATACTTTAACCATATATTGCGTTTAAATAATGGGGTTTCTTCTTGTGTGTTTAGAATATAAGGCAATGTGTCTTGATAATAATCGATAAAGAAACTATCACGCAGAACTTTATCTTTATAGACTCTTTGTTGGAAGGTTATAAAATCAATTTTATCAAAAATATATTCTTTTAAAGGCTTTAATATTCGCCATGGATAATCGGTAAAATACCGTGGGTCGGTTCCTGCTTTTGGATAGCCACAAGTCGTCCAATTTAAGATAGCAAGTAAAGGAACCGTTTTAATAATCTTTGTATTGGATATTTCAAAACATAGTTGATAGTTTTCTAGCTTATCTTCTTTACCGTATGGCAGTATCGTGGCCACGATAATGACGAATATGGTGGGATAAGGTTCTTCTTTAAAAATATATTGCTTTCGTTTAATTTCTTCCTTAACATCTTGTAAATAAGAGAAAGGAAGAACAATTCTACGAACATCTTTGTAGTGCATCTTCATTAAATCATGAGCTACCCCTTCATGAATTTTCGTTTTTTCTTCTTCTGGTATATCTTGCAAATAGTAATCAAAATCTGGACTATACATGGTTCTACTCCCTTTCTTTTACTTGGTTTAGATTACATCCATTCCCATCTTGGAAAGAAGGGATCAATGAATCGTTGATCCACTTCTTCTGCCCAAGATGGTTCGACTATGGAGAAAATCCCTATTACTTTGACGTAATGCTTAGATGTGTGAATGCATCTGACAAGACAACAACTTGTTCACCCTACCAAAAGTAATAACGGATTTGACCATACACTTTACGAACCCGTAATAAAGGATGGCCTTCAATGTTAAATGTATCGCCATACAAAGCTAGTCCTGCTTTTTCTCTTGCTTTATCCCTCGAATACATATTTAAGGAAACAATATAGGCACTGCCTCGATGTTTAAAGGTGTGATGAAGTAATTGATTGACGATTTTATTGGATATATTGGGAGAACCAGAAGCGCCTTCTTTACCACGGGTTCGCCAGATAGTAGCGGAGGCTTGTAACAATATCAGTTTAATTTTGTTCTCTTCACGGAAGATAAAGGTTGGGACGGCGTTTTTATCGTTATGAAAATAGATGATGTCTTTACTTTGTTGTTGAATAAAGCGATATAAATCTTTAAAACAATAATCAAATATTTCATCTTCGGTTAAGACATCATTTTGACTATAATTAGGGATACCTTCGCCCCAGTTCATCGCGATGATTTCATAGTCATATTTACTGATAGTATCGACACGAATGGAAGTTATTTTCTCTTTTTCATTCCAGGTTAGAAAGAGTAATTGCTTTGGTATTTCTGGGTGAGCTGGTTGCCAAAGCAGTAATCCTAGATTCTCTTCTTCAGTCTTAGATTTCTCTTGTTTTAATTGGATAATCCGATAGCGAATAGTGTTTTTAGGTACACCTAAAAAACAGGACTCATAGTAGGATACAATATCCTTTTTACCTTGAATCGAGGACGAATGAAAAAAAGATTGAAATTGGCAATCTTCTTCAACTAAATTCTTTAAGAAACCAACATCGGATTGATAATAACTTTCTCCCGTTTGGCGTAATAGACTTTTTTGACGAATAACGTTCATGGGTTTGTTCTACCTTTCCATATCCCATACTTGGAGACATGATCAAGGGAGAAGTTACGTTTCAAGATGTGGCCTAACCATGTGTATATTATACCTCAAGTTTGCCCATTTTGTCAATGTAAGGAGGGATAGAAGGAGGCGACTATCCCTTTTCCTTACCTGACACTTTCCGCGTTTTTCTCCGTCTATTTTGCCTTATTATTCGACTTCTTTGCTATTAAAAATTGATTCACTTGTTCTGCAACACATTTATAGGAGGATCGGACTCCTGCTTCAGAAGCTTCAAAGGCTTTAAAGCTATCCTTTTGGATACCGATATCTTCCGCTTCTTTCCATGAATCAAGATGAGATCCAAGGAAAAGAAACTCCCAGTCTTTTTCGAATTGTTGTTTATTAATTAAACTTTGAATTTTCTTTAAAGTATATTCATGACTGGCATTTTCTAGGCCATCGGTTATAATCACCATCATGGTAGAATAATCGATTTCTTCTCCTCCGTGCTTTTGTTTGCGATTCAATTCTTCAATTGTTTTACCAATTGCATCATATAAGGCGGTAGAACCTCGTACAAAGTATTGCTCCCCATTGATCGGTCTTACCTCTTGAATATTGATTCTAGGATGTAATACTTCGTATTGATCATCAAATAGAATCGTTGTAACCGCGATATCCATTTCTCTTTTTCTTTGTTCATTTAATACACGGTTAAACCCGGCTATGGTTTCCTTCTCTAATCCTTGCATCGAACCACTTCGATCGAGTATAAACACTAAATCTACTTTACTTTTTTTATTTTCCATCGTCTTTCACTTCCCTTTCTTGACACCAATTATAAGAAAGGAACATAGAAAAAAGGTCGCATCCAATGCGACATCTTTTTAAACTTATTTTTTTATTATGTATTATTCGCGGTGGTTATTACTTCCGAGTAATGGTTGATCAAAGGAGTATAAGATGGTATTAACTTCAAAGATATCGGAAATCTTATTTTCAATGCAAAAATACATGATTAGATCTAAACGAAGACTCGAAGATAAAGCATAGCCAGCTTTAATTAATAGGTCTTTGGTTTCATCGAGATTCAGTTTTAAAGCAATCGCAAAAGCAAAGACCGTTGCTTTACTTGGTTGATACTCTTTATTACTCCGAATTTTCGAAAAATGCTTCCGATCAATATTCGCTCGACGATAAACATAAGTATCACTATATCCGTTTTCATCAATTAATCGAAGTAAAGATTCAGAAAAGGTTTCCTCCATTTGAAGATCAAGATCGGTTAGATCTCTTGGGCTGATGGAACTTTTAATTTTTTGGTCTTTGACTATATCTGCATTGATTACGTCTTTCATTATATTGGCATAATGTATGGGTTCAATTTTTTTGTTTTCATGTTCATCAATAAAACGAAGAATTTGATTTTTCTTTACTTGAGATACTAAAGGCATACCTTTTTCATACAAGACAAGATAAACCCATTTATCATGCTTCTTCAAGAATTCTTGAATCGTAGATATCGCCACTTTTATGGCTTGTGCTGGAGGATAGTTATATACCCCTGCAGAGATTAAAGGAAAAGCTATCGACTCAAGAGAATGAGATATGGTCCATTGTAGACAGGATTGATAGGTTCTTCTTAATAAGTCTTCTTCTTGATGATAGCCACCTTTCCAAACGGGGCCTACAGTATGGATAACAAAAGAAGAAGGAAGATTAAATCCTGGAGTAAGAATAGATTCTCCAGTAATAATGTCCCCCTGTTGTTGACGAGCTAAAAGTAATTCAGGTCCTGCTGCTTTATGAATTGCATCATCAACACCACCACCAATGATTGGTTTAGGATTGGCAGAATTTACAATAGCATCGACTTTAATTGTGGTGATATCACCATAAATGATTTGAAAAGGCATGAAACTCACTCCCCATCTTTGTTTATATTGTTCCCTATTGCAACGATACAGTAAAGAATATAATTCAGAATTGTTCATCTAACATAGTATATATAATCATCTATTCTGCCATATAAAACAATCAATTTTTTTAATATCCGATAGATAAGAATATTGGAGAATTAGATCGTTAAATATCTCAATACACTTTTTGCCTTCATCTGTTTGTTTATACACCTTATACCATTCAACCATTAAATAGTAATTTTCGATGGTAGATGTTAGTTTCTCTTTTTTTGTTTTTCCTGAAACTTTTAATTTTAAAGTTTTTATCACATATTGATCCCAAATTGGCATATCATCTTTGATTATTGCCAGCATCTTTGATGAGAAAGAGGGTTCAATATAACCCGTCTTTTCAAACATATAATAAAGTATATCCTCAAATTTTAAATCTTTCTTTATTTTGTTTGTTTCAAAAAAAGCATAATAGTAGTTCTGCCAGACTGTATTCCTTCTTACTTTGAAAAAAGCATTAAAATTTCTTTGAAAATCTTTATCACCACTAATATTTGTGAACTTGTGTTCTCTCATTAGTTTTTCATATTGGTTTAACCCAAAACTATTCACTAGAACATTGCATATTATTGCCTCAGGATTCAATTTAATGTCAATCATTTTCTTCTCCTTTTATACTCAAAAATACAATCTCAGGTTTGTTATCGAACACAAGTATAACATTTGAAATAAATGGATGCGATAGTCTTGGGTTATCCTTGCTTTATAAACTATTTCTCCCACCACGTTTAAAAATTTAAATAAATATCTTTACAATTTATAACCTCACATAACAAGAATCAATACTCAATGTATATCAAAAATTATTTTTATTTAAAATCTGTTTAGTCAATCTATGATAAAGCTGATATAAAGTATCCTCGTTTTTTGTTGGCTCTCCCAAATCTTCTAGTGCTTTTCTAATAATTGATTTTTTGGAAGGGTTAGAGTTATTGGGAATCACTTTTTTGGTTTCAAGATCAATTATACACAAAGTTCCTTCTTCATTTGCTCTACCTAAATACCTTTTGTTAGTTAAACTAGAACTAAACTCAATTTCTTTAAAATGATGACGATTCTTGCTAAGTTCAATTATTTTCTTAGCTTCATTTTCTTCTTCTTTTTCATGTGTAGTGGGCTCAACTAAAACCAGATTTTCTTTCATGCCATTAATTTCAGCTATTGTTTCTAAAATACTATATGCATCTTGAGCATCCATAGCATAAAACTCGCGTACTCTTTTTTTCCCTTTAAAATCTTCGATGGCTCTTAAATTAGGGTTTAATTTATCAATCATGTCATGAAGTTTTATATCAGTAAGTCTAACTGGTACTTTGTAGTACGCATATAACCTAAATGCAAAAGGAATACACTCACTTCGATTCAGTTGTGCCAATCTTTGGTCAATATTATCTGCGTAACCAATTTTAACATATTGCGGAAATGACGGATTTGTTAATACATAAATCGCACCAATTTGTTCTGACATAAAATTCCTCCTTTAAAGCCCAAAGAATCGGTCGATAAGTCAATAAGTTTTTGAAGTACATATATCGATGTTATTTATGAAGATAGATTTCCCATTTAATTATCAACTTTTGCAAGTGTTTTAGTGAAATTTTCATTAATTCATTTAGGTGGATACCTTTTTATCTAAGTAGTGGACAAGATCCATAGATATTCATTTTTGGTATCTTCTCTAAAGATGTAATCTGCATACTGTGATTTATCATCAATAAGTTGTTTTATCTCTTTGGCTAACGGAATATAATCATTTTCGTTCTAAAATTCTTCAATGGTACTATTACGAAAAGATTTGTTATAGAAAAATATCAATAATTAATAATCGAATCTAATCATGATTCAATTAATTGTCGCAATGCTCCATTTTGTAGGTCGCATAATGAAAAAATATTGTCCATGATTTGGAATGTTTCTTCCAGATTATTTTTTGCTAATTTCCACCCCACCCCATCGGTTATCCATACAAAAGCAAAATTAGGTATTCCGAACGACTCTAAAGCAAGTGTTTTGTAACTCCGAGCCGTTTCATTCAACTTGGTTCCCCCTCCACTATAAAAGTTAACCTCTATTGCATAAATCTTATTTCGGTGATAAATCACAAAATCATACCTTTTTTCAGCATTGTTTTCATTTGATATTTTGGATAAATCAATTTTAAATTGCGCTTGAATGTCTGATTTCTTCATTTCTTTAAAATAACTTACCCCTTTAACTAACCCCATATCAATTAAGTATCCTTCAACAATATCTTCCATTATATGACCAGTTCGATTTTTACGTGTATTTGTATCCATGCCAACTTCGATGCCAGTGACATAGTCACAAATGTTTCCGAGGATCTTCATTTCAAGCAAACGGAACAATCCAGTTTTTCGCATAAATTTTGCATATTCATCAATCTGATAATTAAGTTTTTCAAAATCAAAATAGTAGTCTTTTTCCTTATCGATTATGGTAACCTTTTTTTCTCTTTTCGCAATAAGAATTGGCATTGCTTTTAAAGTTTCAGGGTTTTGTTTTAATAAGCTTTTAAAATCTTCTTCAATGTTTTTACTACCAACTAATGTATTAAGTACATTAAGTTCTTTTGATAATTCTTTAGTGTGCTTATATACTTTTTCAAAATCCACGTAATAATCCCAAGTTGCTATGCTCTCTCTTAATTTGGACATCCATACTTCAAAGTTTCTTTTCATTATTATTCCCCATTTCGTATCTTTTAATTGTTATATTGAGATAGTCATCATTAATATCTATTCCAACATATTGTCTATTTAATTTTACACTAACTATTCCCGTTGTACCACTACCATTAAAGGGATCCAAGACAACATCTCCTTCCTTTGTGGACGCTAATATGATTCTTTCTAACAATGATTCTGGTTTTTGAGTTGGATGTTTTCCGTGTTTTTTCTCTGATTTTTTTGTTATTGAAAAATCCCAAACATCTTTCATTTGCTTATCTTCGTTTAATTGTTTCATTAGCTGATAGTTAAATAAGTGTTTCCCTTTTTTACTGGCCGTTATCTGTTTTCTAGCCCATAAAATTGTTTCGGTTGAGTGAACAAACGCTCGACAAGCCAGGTTTGGAGGGGGATTTGTTTTTCGCCATATAACATTGTTAATAATAGAAAATCCTTCCATCTCTAAAGCTACACCAATAGAAAATATATTATGCATGGTTCCAGATATCCATATAGTCCCATTGTCCTTGAGTACTTTTCTACACAAGCGAATCCATTTGCGATTATATTCTAGTTTTTCTTTTAAACTAATTCCCATATCCCATTCTGCTTTATTGACCGAAACCATTTTGCCACTCTGGCAAGTAACTCCGTTATGTGACAAAAAATAAGGTGGATCGGCAAAAATCATATCCACACTTTTTGGGGGTATAGCTTTTAACAATTTAAAGCTATCTCCTTGCAGGAGTTTGAAATTAGTATTTTGATAAAAAATATTTGTTCCCATCATGGATTCCTAATAATTGGTAATAATTAACTCTTCAATATTTCCTCTTCCAGATGAATCAGAGTTAATGATACGCTTTGCTTCAACAATGTGTTGATTATAGTCCTTGTATAAATCGCGGATGAAACTTGTGTTGTGATTGCTTAGCATGACATAAACACCCTTTTTGTCCAATTTTGCAAAGAGCAAAGCGAGTCTTATTTGTTCTTTCTTTCCAAAAGGCTCTTTAGTATAAGTTGTAAAAGTATTCTTATCCTCTAATACATCGTAAGGTGGATCAAAGTAAACAAAGTCCCCTTTTTTCACACCCGAAACCGCTTTTTCAAAATCTTGTTTCTTTATAGTAATACGATTGTTATTTAGGTAATTGTGTATAGCAGCTAAATTATCTTTTGAATGTGTCACTACTTTGTTCTTTTTCCCATATGGGACGTTAAAAAATCCATTAGAGTTCACTCG
>CAYOYG010000015.1:0-12714 GCA_964408135.1 uncultured Eubacteriales bacterium
TTTGGTGCTTTTATTTTTCATATAATTATTTGTATTCCATCACTAGAATTTATCTTTTCCAGTCAGATCACGTAATATCGTTTTTGTCTTATCATCCCTTGGTGTAGTATCATTGGCTTTAATGCGATCAATTTCTTCTTGCATAACTTGGAATGTTTCACGTGTAACAGGATAGCGAAGAGCAAAGAAAATCGCGATACCTAACAATAAAATCGGTGCGAAAGAATAGAAATATTTAATGCCGAGACGTGTTGTTTCGCTTTGGGCGATAAGTTCACCATTGTATTGAACTATATCAAGATAAATCCCGACTACAAATAAAGCTAAAGCTTGGGCGAGTTGACGAACAAAGGTCATGACGCCAGAATAGCTTCCTTCTTTCTTTTGATGGGAAATCAATTGTTCAACGTCACAGGCTTCCGGAAGCATCCCCCAAGGAATAAAGGCACAACCAGCACCCCCGATTCCCATTAAAGCCGCAGAAGCAAAGATGAAGTATTGGGAGACCCCAGGTTGAGCGAATAAGATAATAAAGAACCCGATAATCCATAAAGAAGCCCCCACAATAAAGGCTTTCTTTTTCCCGTAATGATTGGATATTTTAACATACATAGCAATGGCCAATACTTCACACAAGATAAATATCCCAGTAATTAAGGATGGATACTCTAAACCAAAGAAGCGGCCACTTAATCCTAGATAATCGACTAAGTAGTAGATATTAATCGCCATGAAGATATCAATGGAGGCATAGGCAAAGATATAAATACCAAGTAAAATACGATAACTACGATTGCCCGATACCGCCTTGATATTGGCAAATATTTGTTTACCAAGCGATAAATTTTCTTGTTTTGGTAATAACGAAACATCTTCTTTTGGAAAACGCCGTGTTCCAACAAAAACAATAATCCATGGAATGGTATAAAATAAACCAAAGAATATCCCCATCCCCATCCAGCCAAAGCGGGAGATAAGCATCAAAGGTAAGACTCCTGAAATTAAAGAAGATAGGTTGGAAAATACCGCCCGAATACCAATGGTTTGATTGCGTTCTTTATAACTGCGGGTAATATCCGCTAGATAAGCATGATAAGGGACCATCGTTAAGGAAAATGAAGTCGCAAACAACATATACGCCATTACATAATAAATGACTTTAATCACTAGTGAGCCTTGAATTGGTAACCATAAAGCGACAAAGGCCGCCCCAATATGAAAGACGCCAGCCAAGAAAAAGACACGACGCCGTCCATACTTTGAAGGAGAATGGTCGGTGAGGTTCCCAATAAATGGATCGATTATTGCATCCCATATTTTACCGACTAAAAGCATGGTGCCAGCGATACCTGCACTAATTAAAACCGAGTCGGTTAAGAAGCGAAGAAAGAGCGTGCCAACCACCACAAAAGCACCGCCACCATAAATGTCTCCAATACAATACGCGAGTATACCGCGTAAATTCTTTTGTTTCTTTTCCATACAATCACCCTTGGCTGTATTGTATCTTTTTTTCTTTCGTTTGTGTATCACTTTTTTTAGACGGAAAGAAAAGCAAGTGGCTGACCACTTGCTTGATTCATCTATTTAATAACTTCTAATCCGCCCATGTATGGGATTAAAACTTTCGGAATCGTAATACTACCATCTTGATTTTGATAGTTTTCAATAATCGCGGCTACGGTGCGACCAATGGCAAGACCAGAACCATTGAGGGTATGAACAAATTCGCTTTTGCCTTTCGCGTCGCGTTTAAAGCGAATATTGGCGCGCCGAGCTTGGAAATCGCCAAAGCAGGAACACGATGAAATTTCCTTATAGGCATTATAAGATGGTAACCAAACTTCAATGTCATAGGTGATGGCACTCGAAAATCCCATATCGCCCGTGCATAGTTCAATTACACGATAAGGTAATTCTAAGAGTTGTAACACTTTTTCCGCATTACCAAGTAGACTTTTTAATTCATCCAGGGACGATTCTGGGGTTGTAAACTTGACTAATTCGACTTTATTGAATTGATGTTGACGGATAATACCACGTGTATCGCGTCCTGCGGCTCCGGCTTCTGCGCGGAAACAAGGAGTATAGGCGGTATACTTGATTGGTAATTGATCGAGAGATAGTATTTCATTATTATGAATATTGGTAACTGGAACTTCTGCCGTTGGAATTAAATAATAAGGAAGATCTTTTAATTTAAATAAATCTTCTTCAAATTTTGGTAATTGGCCAGTTCCGTACATGGAATTTGCATTCACCATATAAGGCGGTAATATTTCTTTATATCCGTGTTGAGTCGTATGTAAATCCAACATAAAATTGGCAAGTGCACGTTCTAAACGCGCCCCGGCTCCTTTATATAAAGCAAAACGAGCACCTGTAATTTTCGCCGCTCTTTCAAAATCGATAATATCTAAAGCTGTCGCTAAATCCCAGTGTGGTTTTGGCGCAAAAGCAAAAACACGAGGGGTCGAGAACTTCTTAACTTCGGTGTTATCCTTTTCATCTTCGCCAACATGCACAAAATCAAACGGAATATTCGGGGTTACAGCCATTAAACTTTGAATCCGTGCTTCGATATCGGCGACCGCTTTATCAAGAGAGGTAATTTCACTACCGATGCCTTCGACTTCTTTTAAGACCGCCTGGACATCGCCACCTTGTTTTTTAACAAGACCAACTTGCTTGGACTTTTCATTGCGGAATTGTTTTAATTCTTCCACTCTTTGTAAGTCTTGCCGTCTTTTTTCATCCAAAACGACGACTTCTCTTAGATAGGAAAAATCCCCATGACGTTTGGATAATTTTGCAATGACTTCTTCCACATTGTCGCGTAATAATTTGATATCTAACATAGATATTCCTCCTTAAGAAAATAAAAAAACACCATTAATAAGGGGCGATTTGCTCGCGGTGCCACCCTTTTTTATGTATTGTTTCACGTGAAACAATACACCTCAACTGCGATAACGGACGCCCCGGAAATCTTTGGTGATTTCTCTTCCAAGTAGATTCATCTGTTTTCTGGATTGCTTTGCACCAACCAGCAACTCTCTACACCATTCCACAAACTACTAATCTTGGTCATCGATTTATCTAGATATTATCACTTCAAGGCGGAAAAGACAATATGATTGTAGGGTAAATGACTCGTTAAAGAAAAGAAAAAGGACACAAGTTATTCTTGTGCCCCTTCGGTAACGGCAATGGAGGCGACTTCTTGATCATCATCGAGTTTAATAATGCGGACCCCTTGGGTATTACGACCCGCAATTTTGACTTGTTCAAGCGAGATACGAATGATAATTCCTTTAGTGGTTGTCACCAGTAAATCTTCATTGCCATGAACGGCTCGCATGCCAACTAATTGACCATTTTTCGCCGTAACATTGAGGGTCTTAACCCCTTTACCACCGCGTTTGGTCAAACGATAATCTTCACGATCCGACATCTTGCCATAGCCTTTTTGCGTGATGACAAAGATATATTTACCTTCATTAGAAGTAGTGGCTCCGACGACGGTTTCGCCTGGATTTGTAGAAATTCCAATAACCCCGGCGGCATTGCGACCCATTTGCCGAACTTCATCTTCAATAAAGCGGACGACTTTACCACCACTAGCAGCGATTAAGACTTCTTCTTTACCATCGGTTAATTTGACGCTGAAGAGATGATCGTCTTCTTTTAAGGTGACGGCAATCTTACCATTTTGACGAATGTTTTCAAATTCTTTAATCGCGACCCGTTTTACTATCCCATTGACGGTGATAAAAAGTAGACTAGCGTTTTCATCATAGGATTTGACGCCAATAATCGATTTTACTTTTTCTTCTTTATCCAGTTGCAGTAAATTTACAATTGGTAAGCCTTTACTGTAGCGTGAGAATTCTGGGACTTGATGACCGCGTAAGCGGTAAACTTTACCAAAATTACTAAAGAAGAGTAAATCGGTATGGGTCGAAGTTACGAGCATTTGGTCGACCACATCATCTTCATTAGTGGTCATCCCAATCTTACCCCGTCCCCCACGATTTTGAGCTTCATATTCTGCCGTAATAACCCGCTTTACATACCCTTTGGAGGTGAGTGTAATAACAACATCTTCCACTGGGATGAGTTCTTCATCTTCAATCATCGAAGCATCATTGGAGAATGTGGTGCGTCGTGGATCGCCATAACGATCTTTCACATCGCGTAAATCCGCTTTGATGACTTCCATTAATTGGTTATGATCCTCGAGTTTTAAACGAATATCCAAAATATTGGCGATAACTTCATTTAATTCAAGTAATAGTTTATCTTGTTCAATCCCGGTTAAGCGTTGCAGCCGCATTTCTAGGACGGCTTTAGCTTGACGATCGCTTAATTGGAAACGATTGATTAACGCACTTTGGGCTTCATCGGTTGTTTTATGCGAACGAATGATCGCGATAACTTCATCGATGTTTTCCCCGGCAATTTTTAAACCTTGTAAGAGGTGTTCACGTTCAAGTGCTTTTTCAAGTTCAAACTTTAGTTTACGTGTAACCACTTCGATTTGGTGATCCAAGTACAAAGAAAGCATTTCTTTTAATGGTAGAACTTTTGGTTCGCCATTGACTAAGGCGAGCATATTCATACTATAGGTAATTTGCAGGGAAGAATATTTATAAAGTTGGTTTAAGACAACTTCAGGTAAAGCATCTTTCTTTAAATCAATGACGACCCGAATCCCTTCGCGGTTCGATTCATCGCGTAGATCGCTGATACCTTCAATCGTTTTATTGCGAACTAAATCGGCGATTTTTTCAATCATAGCCGCTTTGTTGACTTGATAAGGGATTTCACTGACGATAATCCGTTTCTTACTGCCGTCGCCTTTGTCTTCTATTTCGCATTTAGAACGAATATAGAGGGCACCATTGCCGGTTTCATAGGCCTTTTTAATGCCACTTTTACCTAAAATAATGGCGGAAGTTGGAAAATCAGGACCTTGAATATAATTGTTCATTAAATCCAAAACACTGATTTCTGGATTATCGATTAAAGCTAATAAGCCATCGATAACTTCCCCTAAATTATGGGGTGGAATATTGGTGGCCATCCCAACGGCAATCCCGGTCGATCCATTGACGAGTAAATTGGGAATCCTTGATGGTAGTACCAATGGTTCTTGTTCTTCGCCATCGTAGTTTGGTCCAAAATCAACGGTATTTTTATTGATATCACGGACCATTTCATTGGCGATTTTGCTCATTCTAGCTTCGGTATAACGCATCGCGGCAGCTTTATCACCATCGATGGAACCAAAGTTTCCGTGGCCATCGATCATTGTATAACGCGAGGAGAATTCTTGGGCAAGACGGACCATTGTTTCATAAATGGCTTGGTCACCATGAGGGTGATACTTAGCCATAACGTCACCAACAATCCGCGCCGATTTTTTAAATGGTTTTTCATTGGTCATCCCTAGATCATTCATCGCATAGATAATGCGACGATGAACAGGCTTTAAGCCATCGCGAACATCCGGTAAAGCCCGGGCGACGATAACCGACATGGCATAGTCCAAAAAGGAGGTACGGATTTCTTTGGAGATATCGACCGCTTTGATGCTGGCATCGGATATATCTGAGTAAAAATGTTCTTTTGAATTGCTCATTGTTCCTAACCTTCCTTTCCTTAAATATCAAGATTCTTAACAAACTTGGCGTTGGCAAGAATAAAATCACGACGTGGTTCAACTTTTTCGCCCATCAACATATCAAACGCCATATCGGCTTCCATCGCATCGATGAGATTTACTTTTAATAAAATCCGTTTTTCTGGATCCATGGTGGTTTCCCAAAGTTGTTCAGCATCCATTTCACCAAGACCTTTGTAGCGTTGGATGTTGAGTTTTGAATCGCCATATTTCGCGCGAATTTCTGCCATTTGTGCATCGTTATAGGCATACTCCACATTCTTGCCTACACTGACTTTAAATAATGGTGGTTGAGCGATAAAGACATGTCCTGCTTCGATCAATTGTTTCATGTAACGATAGAAGAAGGTCAAGAGTAAGACCCGAATATGCGAACCATCCACATCGGCATCGGTCATGAGAATGATTTTGTGATAGCGGAGTTTTTCGACATCGAATTCATTATCGATGCCGGTGCCAAACGCCGTAATCATCGTGCCAATTTCTTGGTTATCGAAGACGCGATCGCGTTGGGCTTTTTCAACGTTTATAATTTTTCCGCGTAATGGTAAGATGGCTTGGAAAGTCCGGTTACGTCCTTGTTTGGCACTACCACCAGCGGAGTCACCTTCGACGATAAAGATTTCACATTGACTGGCATCATTGGAAGAACAATCGGCGAGTTTACCAGGAAGCGTCGATAAGCCAAGGGCGGATTTTCTAGTTAATTCACGGGCTTTCCGTGCCGCGACACGCGCCCGAGCGGCAAGCATCGTCTTTTCAATGATGATTTTGGCTTGATCAGGGTTTTCCAGTAAGAAACGTTCGAGTTGTTCACCAAATATCTTGGATACCACACCCCGGATTTCACTATTGCCTAATTTGGTTTTGGTTTGGCCTTCGTATTGCGGATTTGGGTGTTTGACCGAGATGACTGCGGTTAAGCCTTCGCGAACGTCTTCCGAGGTTAAATTTTCTTCGTTGTCTTTAATATATTTTCCGTTGCGGGCAATATTATTGATAATCCGAGTTAATGCCAACCTAAATCCTTCTTCATGTGTTCCGCCTTCTTGGGTATAGATGTTGTTACAGAAAGAATAGACATTTGGGACGAAACCATCATTATATTGACACGCTACTTCTACTTCCATGCCTTCACTATCTTGGTCACAATAGATAACCTTGGTATGGAGAGGGGTTTTGTTTTTATTTAAAAACTTAACATATTCCATCAATCCACCATCGTAGCGGAAGGTGTCGATGACATTTGGAGTAACCCGTTCGTCTTTTAATGTCATCATCATACCTTTGTTTAAGAAGGTTAATTGACGAATCCGCTCTTTCATAATTTCATAATCAAAAACAGTGGTTTCAGTAAAGATCAAAGGGTCGGGTTTAAACTTAACAATCGTGCCGACTTTATCGGTTTCGCCGATAACCTTAAAAGGAACAGCAATTTCGCCGCCTCTTTCAAAGCGCACATAAAAGAGTTTTCCGTTGCGGCCAACCCAACATTCTAGGTATTCTGAAAGGGCATTAACAACGCTTGCCCCGACACCATGTAATCCACCAGAAACTTTATAACCGCCACCGCCGAATTTACCGCCAGCATGTAGCTCGGTAAAGACAACTTCAACGGTTGATTTCTTTAGTTCTTGGTTCATACCAGTTGGGATACCACGCCCATTATCTTCGACGATAATTTCGTTATCCTTGGTAATAGTTACTTCGATGTGTGTACAAACACCAGCGAGAACTTCATCGATAGAGTTATCGACAATTTCCCAGACTAGATGATGTAGACCTCGACTGGCAGTCGTGCCAATATACATCCCTGGGCGCACCCGTACAGCTTTTAATCCCGGCAGGGCTTTAATATCCTCATCGGTGTAGGCTTTTACTACTTTATTTTCCATAATAGACATCCTCCTTTGATACCAGACCATCTTTCACTGCCCAATAATCACATTCATAGTCTTTCAATACTGGTTGAATTTCACGAATGTGTGCGGTCGTTAGGAATATCTGGTTTTTTGTTTTGAGATAGTGAATCAGACTGTGTTGCCGCGTTGCATCAAGTTCTGATAAAACATCATCTAGGACAATAATCGCATCATCTTCATTTTTTTCTTTAATCACTTCAATTAACGCGAGTTTTAAAGCAATAGCACATAAGCGCATTTGACCTTGTGAGCCAAACTTGGCTACATCTAGGTTGTTGAGATACATAACAAAGTCATCGCGATGAACCCCGCTTTGCGACGATTGCTTTTTAATATCGTCGTTTTGGGTATTCACTAGATGTTCGTAAATCGCACTATAGGAACATTCTTGATTCGTAAGAAAGGTTTCATACTCAATCTCTAACTCACTTTGGCTTTGTTCACTAAGACTTTGATATTTAAACGATAAATACCGATTGAGCTTAGAGATGAATTCTTGTCGCCGCTTCATAATTTCATAATTACTTTTGGCAAACTGTTCATTGACGACTTGCAACATCAGCTCATCGATCGGTTCTAGTTTTAATAATTCATTACGTTCTTTTAAAATCTGGTTAAATTTGATTTTATTAAAACGATACGCTGGCGAGAGCTTGCTGAGCTCATCATCTAAGAAGTCACGACGCTGTTTCGGTGCTTCTTTAAATAGATTCACATCACTAGGCGCAAATGTCACAACATTGACACTCCCCATAAATTCACCGCTTGGGATATTTTTTTCACCATCAAACTGAATGCTTTTGTCTTTTCGATCGACCAGCACTTCGACTTGATGATCAATGTGATTATTGATGAAATTGGCTTTGATTTTGAAAAAGTCATTTTCACTATTAATTAAAATGCGATCTTCTTCTTCGCGAAATGATTTCATCGTTGAAAGAAACCCAATTGCTTCCACAATACTGGTTTTGCCTTGGGCATTGTCGCCATAGAAAATATTTAAATTTTTATTAAAGGTTAATGTTGTCGCGTGGATATTCCGAAAATTGGTTATTTGTAATTGCGTAATAAACATATTACTGAATCAAATACGTTTGTTGGTCGATGACAACAATATCGCCGGGATAGATTTTTCGTCCACGTCGTTGATCGATTTCACCATTAACCAAAACTGGATGAGAAGCGAGAAATATTTTTTCTTCACCGCCGGTCGAAATTAAATCAACATATTTCAACAATTGCCCTAATTTAATAAATTCCGACTTGATTTTTACTTCCATATTCCCACCCTCATTTCCGAATATAAATACATTTATATTCTACCACATTCACTCGGATTAATAAAGCAAAATCGCCTTGTTTTGCCCCAAAAACACAAAAAGGTATAAAAATACCCTTTGTGCGTTCTGTGGATTAAAATCGCTAAAATCGACGAAATATTTATTGTGGATAATTTCACTAGTACGTGCGTACTGGTAAAACAAGTTGAACAATCGAGGCATCTTCTTTACATTTTAAGATGAAAGGTTTGGTGTCTCCATTGAATAAAACATAGATTTCTTCGGTCCCGATAGCACGGATGGCATCGATGACGTAACGAGCGGTAAAGGAGATATCAAGCCGATTGCCTTCGTATTTAAAGGTTGAGATTTTTTCAATTACCGAACCAACTTCTTGGCTCTTAGAAGAAACTTCAGCTCCTTCGCTGCTAACCACTAATTTAACGATACTATCCTTATCGGTGGAGAGTAAGGCTGCCCGATCAATGGCGGATATAAACGCTTGTGATAGAGTTAAAAACTTATTTTCAAAGGTGGTTGGAATTAATTTAGAGGTATCAGGATATGCACCATTGATAACCCGGGTGCTAACCAAGGTCTTTTCAAACTTAAAGATAACTTTTTTATCCGAGATACATAGTTGAACTGACTTTTCAGTTTCCAAAATCTTTGCCACTTCATTTAATGTTTTGGCTGGTAGAGTAATATTGAAAGAAGATTCGGTTTTTAATTTGATAGTTTTTCGTGCTAGACGGTAGCTGTCGGTGGCGACACATTCAAGATTTAAACCTTCACAATGAAAATTAACACCCGTTAAGATTGGCCGTGTTTCTTTATCACTAGCAGCAAAAGCCGTTTGATTGATAATGGTTTCTAGATCTTTGGTGGTTAAATCAATAATACTTCCACCTAAATTTAAATCAATAATTGGGTATTCTGCACTATCCATACAGTTGAGTGAGAAATCAGAACTATCATCTTTGATTTTTAAAATGGTATTATCAACCAATTCAAAATCAATGGTTTGTCCTTCAAGTTTCCGTACAATTTCTGTGATGTATTTTGCACTTAATACAATAATACCAAATTCAATTGGATGAATGATATTGACTTCATTTTCCATTAAAGGTATTTTACTAACAATCGTGATATCGTTATCACTACCTGTTAAAAATAAACCATTCTTATTTAATTCAAACTTAATCCCCGTCAATATTAAACGTGGATTTTTACTAGAGACAGCACGTGCTACCGTATTGAGGGCAATTAAGAGGTGTTGACGGGAAATTTTAAATTTCATACTATTACTCCTTTTTTATTTTTATTTAAGAATATTACGAATAATATGCTATGTTCATATTGTTGATAATCACAAATTATCAGGTATATTTTAACATATTTGACGTAATATTTAAATACATTTTTAGACTATTTTATAAGCTTTTTTAAGTTTTCAACAACGAGAACATAATCATTATCGGTTTTCAACAAATTCTCCACCTTTTCACAGGCACTTATCACCGTTGAGTGGTCACGACCCCCAAATGCTTGACCAATACTTTGTAAGGAGATGTCGAGCAGATTGCGGCAAAGATAGATGGCGATATGACGAGCGACCACCAAATTACTTGTTCTTAATTTCGAAATCAATTGGTTTGGTGAGATATTGTAATATTCAGCGACCACCATTTTAATCTTATCGGCGGTGACACTATTATTTTCTTTAATCGCAGAGAAGGATTTAAAGGTTTCTAAGGCCATATTCATATCAATTTCTTCTTGTTTGTTATAGGTAATCGCATAGAAGAGCAGTTTATTTAAGGCTCCTTCTAATTGACGGACATCACTAAGATAATTGCGGGCAATATAATCGAGAACTTTATCATCGATACTCCCCCCATTAATATCTTGGATTTCAATTTTCTTACGGAGAATCTTTAAAGCTGTTTCATAATCAAGATTTTTAATTTCCACGGTTAATCCTGAGGCAAAGCGACTGACTAAGCGATCTTCTAGGGAACGTAATTCACTTGGTGGACGATCGCTGGTGATGACGATTTGTTTTCCCGCATTAATTAATAGATTGAAGATATGGAAAAAGATTTCTTTGGTCTTTTCTTTGGTCGATAAGAATTGAACATCGTCCAGTAATAAGACATCGACTTCCCGGAAGCGATCTTTTAAGCTTTCAGTTTCTTTATCTTTAATGGATTTAACATATTCTTCAAAGAAATCATCCGCGGTTAAATATAATACCTTTAAAGAAGAATCCTTTTTAATACGTATATAATTACCAATCGCATGGAGTAGATGGGTTTTACCTAGACCCGATTTTCCATAGATAAATAGTGGATTATAAAAACCACCTGGATCCATGGCGGTGGCTAAAGCCGCTTGATAGCTTTCTAGGTTACAGACACCAGAGACAAAATTATCAAAAGAAAAGCGCGGATTAAGGTTGGATAAAAATTTCTTTTCGATCGCTACTTTTTCACTAACAGGGATTCGATTGGCTAATGTTTCTTCATCAAAAATGGAGCATTTAAAATTCGATTGAGTAATTGCTCCAAGTAGTTCTTGTATTTTTTCATGGTAGAGACGATTTAAAACGGTAGCCGAATATTTATTGGGTACCGAAATAACAATCGTGTCACCTTCGATTGCATGAATTTTTGTGTTGGAAAAATAAGCGTTGAAAGCTATTCTGTCATTAATAAAGTCGCTTAATTGTGACAAAACAGCGTCCCAAATCTCTTCGAACTTAGAACTGATTAAAACCATAACTCTCTCTCCCCGACAAATCTCTCGCCATTAATATATCATAAAAGCGGATAAATGAAACTAGGATTTTGCATCTTTTTTGCTTATCCACACAATTCCCACATATAAAAATACTGAAATTAAGGCGAAAAATTAGTTTTCCACAACATTATTTTGTGGATAAGTTGTTGATTGTTGATGGAGTGGATAAACTATTGTGGAAATGTGGAAAATATCTTGGGGAAAAACAAAGTTATCCACATACATTTTACTGCTTCATTTTCGGCGATTATTGAATTATCCACAATCGAAAAAACCACTTATCTACAGGGATGTTAATAATAATAAAATATTTATTTTATTGACATCTACCTTAGGTAGATTTATAATTTATGAGCGTATAAATCATCATTCGGAGGTGTGTATCAATGAAGAGAACGTATCAACCAAGCAAAAGAAAGCATATTAGTGTTCATGGTTTCCGCGCTCGTATGGCTACGGTGAACGGCCGTAAGGTCATCGCTAGAAGACGTAAAAAAGGCAGAAAAGAACTAACTGTATCCGCCTAATGAAAACCACTAGTATCGTCTAGTGGATTTTTACATATTAGGAACAAATTATGAAAAAAGAATATCGTTTATTAAAGAATGAAGATTTTCAAAAGGTTATCAGTCGCAAAAAGAGTTTTGCAGTGAAAAGTTTCATTCTTTACTATGATGACAATGATTTAGACCATACGCGGGTCGGGATTAGTGTTAGCACCAAATTTGGAGGAGCGGTTCAACGCAATAAAGCCAAACGGCAAACGCGAGCCATCGTTCAACAATCGTTTGATGTAAACACGACCAAAGATGTTGTCATCATCATTCGCAACGGCTTCAAGGCCAAAACATACCAAGAAAACGCGAGCGAACTTATTTCGCTCTTGAAACGCGTCAAAGAAGGAGAAAAGAGACATGAAACTACTTAAGGTGTTTGCCAGCTTTGTATTTCTCTTTGTCTTATTCACTGCCAGTGGCTGTGCCACCAATACCTGCAGTGAACAAGACGTAACAAATATTAAAGC
>CAYOYG010000016.1:0-12133 GCA_964408135.1 uncultured Eubacteriales bacterium
AATTGGGCAGGCTGAGGATGCTGCTACTTTTGGTGATATCGGCAGTAACACATTCTTAAATATTGATTTAAACTTTGATAATTTAATGCTACCCAATTTGCAAAAATTAGGTTGGGGTGACTTTGGAAATTACAAAAATATAAACAAGGTTGATCATCATTTTAATAGTTACACAATCCGTGCCCATGAAAAAAGTTATGGTAAAGATACGATGACCGGTCACTGGGAATTGATGGGGCTGAAAGTAATCAAGCCTTTTCGGACTTTTACAAATATAGGTTTTCCAAGAGAGTTGATTGATAAAATTACTGAAAAAACAGGACGAGGTATCATTGGTAATATTACTGCCAGTGGAACCGAGATTATTAAAGAGCTCGGAATAGAACATATGAAGACCGGCAAAATGATTGTGTATACATCGGCAGATTCTGTACTTCAAATAGCGGCCCATGAACAAATAATTCATTTGGATGAATTATATAAAATATGTGATGCCGTTCGGAAAATTACATTAAAAGATGAATGGAAAGTCGGAAGGATTATCGCGCGTCCATTTATCGGTGATTCGCCAGAAAATTTTAAACGAACAAGTAATCGTCATGACTATGCCATATCACCCTATAAAGAAACATATCTTGATTTGATGAAAAAGGATGGTTTTGATGTAATCGCTGTCGGAAAAATAAATGATATTTTTAATGGTTCTGGTATTACGGAAGCCTACAAATCAAAAAGTAATGATGATGGTATGAATATTACCATTAATGTTGCTAAAAAAACCTTTCAAGGACTTTGTTTTACGAATCTTGTGGATTTTGATATGGAATATGGACATCGTCGTGACGTAACCGGTTATGGCAAAAGTCTAGAAGCATTTGATAAAAAACTAACTGACTTAATAAATGTATTAAAAGAAGATGATTTGTTGATATTATCTGCAGACCACGGTAACGATCCTACCTTTAAAGGCAGTGATCACACAAGAGAAAATGTTCCGGTAGTCATGTTTTCAAAAAAAATAACTAAAGGCCGGTATTTAGGAAAAGCAGATTCTTTTGCAGTTGTCGGTGCTACGATTGCCGAAAACTTCAATATTAATAAAAAACACCTGCTTAAGAGAAATGTTTACAATAAATTAGATTAATAGTTATCATAATAACAATTATGCGAAGTAATATAGAAAGAGGAAATAGACTATGAATATTTTATTAACCAATGATGATGGATATAACCATGAAGGACTCAAAATTCTATACGATATCTTAAAAGACTATGGTAATGTTACTGTTGTTGCCCCACGCGATCCTCAATCCGCCAAATCAGCGAGTTTAACGATTAATCGTGGATTAGGCGTAGTTGAATATGAGAAAAATTGTTTTCATGTAGATGGAACTCCCGTTGATTGTGTTAAGATTGCCCTATTCGCTTTGAATAAATCATTTGATTTAGTTGTTTCGGGTTGTAATGATGGCCACAACATTTCCTACGATACTTGTTATTCAGGAACTGTTGGAGCATGTTTAGAAGCTCAATTTCATGAGATTCCTGCGATTGCAGTCTCAACCGATTTTGATCACTTTAGCATTGTAAAAAATGAATTTAAATCAATTTTTGATTATGTAATTCAGCATAAACTACTTTCTTCTAAGTATTTACTAAATGTTAATTTTCCAAACAAGCAATATTCTTCTTCACTTGGCATCAAAATTACAAATCTATATATGCGAAAAGTTAATATATCCTTTGCATATAAAGATGGGGTTCATTATTCAACAAGAACGAATCGAGTGGTCTGTGAAGATAAAGATTGTGATTTCTATGCTGTTTCGACAGGATATATATCCATTACTCCACTTAAGCCTAATTACTTTGATGAAAATGCCTATATTGAATTACAAGAAAAAATCATATAAAAAAATGCAGTTTAACTGCATTTTTTGCTTATATTATGTGTTCGATGATTGAAACAACTTCTTCCAAGAAATGCTGTTCTTCCTCATGAAATCGGTCAAATTGATTAGAATCAATATCAAAAACCCCATAAAGTTGATTGTTTTTGATGATTGGTATTACGATTTCTGAGTTTGAGGCACTATCACAAGCGATATGATCAGGAAATTGATGAACATCGGGCACTATAATAGTTTTTCTTTCGCGTGCAGCCTTACCACAAACACCACGATTGAGTTCGATGATTGTACAGGCAACTTTTCCTTGAAATGCATTCAGTTTCAATTTGTTTTCTTCCAATAAATAATAACCAACCCAATTTAATGCTGGTATTTGTTCATAAATACAAGCAGCTATATTAGCAAGATTTCCCGTTTTAGAGCAATTGAGATCGATAATGGAACGAATTTGTAATAATACGTCCTTGTATAGCTTATTCTTCATTGTTTAATACCTCATTAAGTGGGATGAATGGTTGATCTTTTAACATAGATTCAAAATCGTAAATTTGACGATAGTCAATCGTAAAAATGTGGATTATAATATCTTTTGCGTCTACTAGTATCCATTTTTGCTCTCCACGTCCTTCGATATGATGAACATTAAAGCCTTCTTTATCCAGTTCATTATCAACCTCATTGGCTAGTGCCATAGTTTGACGAGTTGATGATGCAGTGCACAAGACATAATAATGAGTAAGCGGATTATTTTGGCTTACATCGATGATGACAATATCTTCCGCTTTTTTCATATCCAATGTTTTAACAATCACATGTAATTGGTGTTCCAATGCATGATCCGATAGATAGTCATAACAATCCAAAGTCTGCTTTACGATAGGAATATTTTGCGAACGAAGATAATCAATATTTTGCTTTAATACAACGCGAAATGCCCCATGAATACCTTTTTTACATCGTTCAATCAAAGCATCTGTATTATTATTTCTTCCCTCTTCTAGTTTATCAGCGCAGTATATTATTTTATCAAGTGTAGCCATTGTTTTGCTTGCAGTGGCGTGGTTAGAAATTGCTGTTAATATTTCTTGATCTTCAACATAAAATATTTCTTTCGCAATGATGCTTCCGACATATTGATGATAAATTTGCGGTGATTCGCCCAAGTGTTGAGGGAAATATTGTTTCATATACTGTAGAACTGTTTTATAATCACGCTCTTTTGCACAGTCATGTAAGATTCCAGCAGCGAATGCTTTTTCTTCATCGTAATGATTAGCACTAGCGATTTCTTTTGCAAGAGTAGCTACTCTTACAGAATGTTCATACCGTCTTGGTGAGAGATATTGCTTAAGGCGGTGAGAGAGATACAAGTAATGTGAAAGAATATATTGTTTAACTCTTGGATCGACAAAATCAAGATTACCTTCTCGAACTTCTGTACTTGAAGCCGGTAAAGGTTCAATATCTATGTCTATTACGTTATATTTAGATAAATTATCGCGATTTACTATGATATTTTGTCGACGAACATGAACAAATTGAAATAGTTGCGAAAGTTCATCAATATTTTTCCATTCATGCAAACGTTCTAATTGATCGCTACCAATTAAATAATAAAATTTAATCGAAGGATAGCGATTAATCATTCGATAAGCTGTATCAATCGTGTAATTTGTGTCGGTAACATCTTTCTCGTCTAATGCAATTCTGTACTTCGGATAATCTTTTATAACCAAAGATAGCATCTGATAGCGGTGTTCAAAAGAAGTGACCTCTTCTTTCCAGCGCGGATTGTTGGCGAGTAAAAACCAAACTTCATCAATCCCCAAGTTCTTGCTTGCAATGTTTGCGATATTTATATGATCTTTATGAACAGGATCAAATGACCCACCGACAATAATTACTTCATGCATATTTCTACCTTGGTAATTGGTATAATTTCAGTTTGCTTGGTCGATAAAAAATGATGGTTTTACCAATGATTTGAACTATATCACACTTACACGCAGCAGCTAAATCAAAGGCAATCTCATTTTTAGGTGTCGGACAGGTTTTTAATAAATTGATCTTCACAAGTTCGTTGGCTTCAAGGGCTTTATCAATCACATCAACAATGTTAGCTGTTAGACCATCTTTCCCAATTTGAAAATAAGAAGAAAGTACCATAGCTTCTTTTCGTAAAAAGTTTTTTTGTTTGTTATTTAGCATTTTTCTTTCCTCCAATCATTGGTTCATCCAAGATTACTTCAACCCCATTTGGGACATAAATATCGACTTGAGCGGTATGGGCAATAATATCGATAAATCCTAGGCCATTGATATGAATAGACATTCGTTTTCGTTTTGCAAATGTAAATGAGTGTTTCTTTAGGTCTGAAAATAGGATTTTATTGTTTCCTTGGGGTAGTTTCTTCCCTTCCAGAACATATTTATTAAACTTAGACTCGATGCTAGTATCGAAACTCAAAACAGAATGACGTGTATAATCAATTCGATTACTCATATAAAAAATCATGGAAGCTCCTATATCACTGGTAAAATCAACCCGAGCAATACTACCAATAAAAATAGATTGTTTCAATAAAGATTGATAATTAACGGGTTTGATTTCATCGTTAGGAACAACAATTCGAATACTTTTTTCACTGATATGGTTGAGGATGCTTGATGGATCTAATAATCCTGGAGTATCGTATAAAAAACAACCATCATCAAAAGGAATTTTAATTGTTTTCAATGTTGTTCCAGGATATACACTCGATGTAATCATTTCTTTTGTATTATTACTATAAGTCTTTAAAATAGCATTAATTATGGTAGATTTACCAACATTGGTGTTGCCAATGATGTAAACACTTTTATGATTACTATAGCGATTGATTTTTGCAAACAAAGAATCGATGTTTATTTTTTTATGGGCACTTACTACTTCAATATCAACATATGGAACGTGGTAGGCATTTAATTTTTCTTTTACCCATGATAAAATCGTTTCAATTTTGATTGATTTTGGCAGCAAGTCAATCTTATTAATAGCAATTAGAATGGGATTTTTGATCAATTCAGGTAAGTTTCGAATTAAACTACCATAGAAGTTAAGGATATCAATGACATAAATAACAAGACAATCCTCATCATTCGATGCTTTAATAATATCGAGAAACTTTTCGTTTTGGAGCTTCATTGCTTGAAATTCACCATAATTTTGTAAACGAAAACAACGTTTACATAAAGGAGCTGGTCGTAATAATGCTTCTTTTGGTGCAAAACCTGGTTTTGTCTCATCTTCGGTTTGAATTGTTTGGCCACATCCATGACATACGATGGTATCAATCATTGATTTCTTTACTCCTTTCAATTGAACATAAATAGTTTTTCTTTTTGAAAATACGCCGTAATCTTCGGTCAAAAAATCGATTAAATCTCGTGATAGGTAAATCTTTTGTGACAAATGGTTCAACCAAGATTGAAGAAATTCCAAGACGATTAGCGCATAAAACATCGGTAAAGAGTTGATCGCCGATTAAAATGCATTGGGAAAAATTTAAATTTTTTTGTTCAATAAACTTGCGAATCTTTCGTATAGATGGCTTCTTGGTTTCAAAGATATATTCGACTTGTAATGGCTCCACAAAAGGTGCGACTCGTTCTTCATGGTTATTGGAGATAACATAGACATGGAAGCCTTTCATTTTGAGTTTTTTTATAAAAGTAATTACTTCTTCATTTGGTGTTTTTGCATAATAGGCACTCAGGGTGTTATCTAGATCGAAAAATAGATGAATCAAATTTAATTGCTTGAGTTTATTATAATCGATAAGAAAGATATTATATGCATGAAACGTTGGAATCAATCGTTGTAACATCCTCGTCCCTCCTACCCTCATTTTATGCTAATTTACAATATATGAAAAGAGTAAATCTTTTCAAAATAAGCACAAATGTCCCCTAACTTACTTTTTATAGTTTTTCGATATAATCAAATAATGTAATTTGATCAATATCATCTTCGACTTTAATCTTGTTTTGTTGTGGTTTTTCGACTGGTTTATAAACTTTAGTTTCGTTGTTAACTTGTGGTATTGAATAGTTGGACAAGGATAAAATAGTTTCATTGCCACTAGTAAGTGTCACTTTGATACTTTTCCCTAATGGCGTCGCTCGCATGCCATCAAATTCAATTTCAACTGCACCACGTACAGAAGATAAAATGGCAAACCTTGCTTGCTCGTACATGAGGACCATTTGCTTCACTAGATGAGGATCTGAACGATAAAACTTATAAATTTCGCTTGGATTGGCACTGCGTGCATTGACGCTTAACATGGTTGGATTAAAAATACGATATCCACCTTGTTCGGTCACTAATAAGACACTATCTTTTTGATTTTTATTGATGGAGATACATGAAGCAATGCAATCATTATCTTCTAAATTCATCGCTTTAACACCTTGAGTGCGGATGCCAATTAATGAAACAGTTGATTCGTGATATTGCAAGGCATATCCATGCAAAGAGGCGACAATGATTGTTGAATCACCATCGCAAATAGAAGCACTGATTAATTCATCTTCGGGTCCTTCTAACAACATACAGGTTACTGGTTTTGAGTAACGTTGCATAATGAACTCTTTCAAATTGGTGCGCTTAATTTTTCCGGCTTTACTACACAATGCGACTGAAATGCCTTCTTTGAAGTCTTTAACTAAGATTACACTCACTATTTTTTCTTCTCCCCCTAGCGAGGCGAGATTTGATATATGCTTACCTTCTTCTTTCCACTTAGTATCGACTAATTCAAACACTGGAATAAAAAGATAATTACCGCGATTGGTAAATGCTAATAAAATATCGACAGTCGCAGCCTGCGAGACACCGAGAACGATATCCCCATTTTTACACCCAGGTAGTGTCCCTTCACTTGCTGAGTAAGATTTAATAGAAGAGCGTTTAAAATAACCATCTCTTGTGACAGCGATATAAACCATTTCATTTAAGACTGGACGTTTTTCCACTGTAAAATCAATAATGTCATCTTCAATTATCGATAACCGTGGGGTTGGGTATTGACGATTGAGTGTTTTTAATTCATCAATTATCACACGGCATAATTTCTTTTCACTATTTTGGATTTCTTCTAAGTCGTTAATATAGTTGAATAAATCCTTCTTTTCATTTTCCAATTCGTGAATATCGGTCGAATTTAAACGATATAGTTGTAAGACAACAATCGCTTCGGCCTGCTTCATCGAAAAGGAGAAGCGTTCAATCAAGCGGTTTTTGGAATCTTCTTTGCCACTACTTGCCCGGATGATATGAATAACTTCATCAATATTTGCAATTGCAATAATCAATCCTTCAACAATATGAAGACGAGCTCGACTTTTTTCAAGTTCAAAAGCGGTTCTACGTAAAATAACATCCTTTTGATGAGCTATGTAATAATCCAAAATATCAATTAATCCTAATTGACGGGGTTTTTTATCACAGATTGCTACTGTATTATAGGAGTATTTAACACTTAAATCTGTTTTCTTCATTAAGTAATTAACAATAGCGTCGTAATCGGCTTCTTTATTAATTTCTACAACTACACGCAAACCATTGCGATCAGATTCATCCCGCACTTCAAGTATACCGTCGATTTCTTTGTCATTTCGTATCTTGTCAATCCGTGAAACCAATGTACTTTTTACCACTTCATATGGAATTTCAGTGATAATAAGCTGAGTGAATTTTTTTTGTTCGACTTTTTCAATTTTTGATACAATTTGAAAGGTCCCACTCCCAGTGGCAAATGCGTCTTTAATACCTTCTTTACCGCGAATAATTGCACCGGTAGGAAAATCAGGCCCATGAACAATTGCGAATAAATCCTCTAAGTTACATTCTGGGTGATTGATTCGATAAATCGTAGCGTCAATCACTTCATTTAAATTATGTGGTGGTATATTAGTAGCAATACCGACGGCAATTCCCTTAGCGCCATTGACAAGAATATTAGGAAACTTTGCTGGTAAAACGGTTGGTTCCTCTAAGGTATCATCAAAATTCAAAGCCATTTCGACGGTATTTTTATCTAAATCTTTTAAAAGTTCCATACTAATCGAGGTTAAACGAGACTCGGTGTAACGCATGGCGGCCGCTGGGTCTTCATCGATGGATCCATTATTACCATGCATATCAATTAATGTTACTCGTTGCTTCCAGGATTGCGACATTCTGACCATCGCATCATAGATACTAGAGTCACCGTGAGGGTGATAATTACCCATAACATAACCGACGGTTTTTGCAGATTTTCGATACGCTTTAGATGGCAAATTGCCATCGATATACATCGAGTACAAAATCCGACGTTGAACCGGTTTTAGTCCATCACGAACATCTGGAAGAGCCCGATCTTGAATGACATACTTTGAGAATTTTCCAAAGCGATCACCCATGATGTATTCGAGTGAATAATTAATTAACTTATTATCCATTTAGCGTTCACTTCCTTTATGATTAAATTCATCTTCGAGCGTGAAGCGGACATTTTCTTCAATCCATGTCCGGCGTTTTCGTGCATCATTCCCCATCAAGGTAATTACACTTTTTTCCGCCAAAACAACATCACTTAAAGAAACTTGAATCAAGGTTCTTGTTTTAGGGTTCATCGTTGTTTCCCAAAGTTGTTCAGCATTCATCTCACCAAGACCTTTATACCGTTGAATAATATAGTTATTGCCGATTTGCTTTTTAGCGTCTTCAAGTTGATCATCATCCCATGCATAAACATACTTTTCATTCTTCCCAGAGCCTTTTGCAACCTTATAAAGAGGAGGAAGAGCGATATAGACATGTTTGTTTTCAATTAAAGGACGCATGAATTTAAAGAAAAATGTCAGCAATAAAGTTTGAATATGCGCGCCATCTGTATCCGCATCGGTCATTATTATGATTTTTCCATAATTTATATCATTGATGGCAAATTCAGAACCGACCCCAGCACCAATAGTATAAATCAGAGTTGAAATTTCTTCATTTTTTAATAATTCTTCAAAATCATTTCGTTCCGAATTTATAACTTTACCTCTAAGAGGTAAAATGGCTTGAAATACTTTATCTCGTCCATTTTTAGCACTGCCACCGGCAGAATCACCTTCAACGAGAAATAATTCACATTCGGCGGTTTTTTTAGATTGCGCAGGTGTTAGTTTTCCACTTAATAACCGCTCTGTTCGACCTTTTTTGCCATTTCGTGCTTCTTCTCTTGCCTTGCGAGCTGCTTCACGAACAGTAGAAGCTTTGCGGGCTTTATGAATAATTGCATTAGCAAAATCCTTATTTTCTTCTAAATAATAGGTTAATTTCTCAAAGATTACATTCTCGACAATCGTCCGCACATCTGCTGTAACTAATTTGGATTTGGTTTGGCCTTCGTATTGAAGAATCGATTCCGGCATTTTAGTTGAAATGATGGCAGTGAGTCCTTCACGGTAATCGGAACTATCAATTTTGTCTTTATCTTTAATCAAACCTAATTTTTTCCCATAATCATTCAATGCACGAGTAAAAGCGGAACGAAATCCAGTTTCATGCGTGCCACCGTCGATGGTTTTGACATTATTGGCAAATGAAATCAAGGTTTCATCATAACTATCTTCAACAAATTGCATCGCGGCTTCAACAAGAACATTGGAGCGTTTTTCACTAAAATAAATTGGTGAACAAAGGGCTTTTTTCTCTTCATTAATATATTCTACATAAGAGACTAGTCCATTTTCATATTTAAAATTTTCAATTTTATCGACGCGTTCATCGTTTAAAATAAGTTCCAATCCTGGAATTAAAAATGCATTTTCACGTAAGCGCGAAGTAATTGTATTGCGACTAAATTCAGTTGTTGTAAAAAATTTAGGATCTGGCTTAAAATGAACTTTTGTTCCTGTTTTAAGCGTTGTTCCAATTTGTTCCAATTTACTAATATCACTGCCACCATTACGATAGGTTTGTGTAAATATTTTACCATCGCGACAGATTGTCACTTCAAGAAAAGAAGAAAGAGCGGTAACGACACTGGCACCAACTCCATGCAGCCCAATACTAGTGGCATAACTATTACTATCGAACTTGCCGCCAGCATGAAGAATGGTATAAACGACTTGAGGAGTTGGTAATCCAGACTTGTGTTTTCCAGTAGGGATCCCTCGACCACTATCTTCGACGGAAATGGAACCATCTTTATGGATAGTTATAATAATTTTACCACCAAATCCCATCATTGCTTCATCGATGGAATTATCGATAATTTCCCATAATAAATGATGCAAACCTTTTGCATCGCTTGAACCAATATACATGCCTGGACGCTTCCGAACCGCATCCAGTCCTTCAACAATCTCAATGTTATCTTCTGAATAACTACTTTTCTTATCGACCATAAAAACACCTCGCTTCTAATTATACAAGATTCCTCTTTCATTTTCACTATTTTATTATATAATAGAAGCGATATGGGGGTGCTGCGATGAATCTATATGTTTTATTGATTATCTGTATTTTTATTGGTTATATTATTGGCTCAGTTCCCTGGGCATTAATTATAGGAAAGACCTTTTATAAGACCGATATTCGTCGTCATGGATCACATAACTTAGGTGGAACTAATGCTGGTCGCGTTCTTGGTCGAAAAGCAGGAATTGCTGTCATGTTGGGGGACCTATCTAAAGGGGTTATTGCGTTTTACATTGTCTATTTTATCCTGCAGTCCAATCCAGTTAGTAATTTTGAATATTCACTTGTGCTTTTAGTGACATTATTTGCAGCTGCATTAGGCCACTCATTTCCACTATTTGCCAATTTTAAAGGTGGAAAAATTGTTTCTATTTTTGTAGGATTTATCCTTTGTACCAATTACTATCTATTAATTATAGGAGCATCGATTTTCTTTTTAACATTAGCACTTACCCGCTATGTATCGTTGTCTTCATTAGTGACAGCATTATCCTTATTTTTGTTATCATTAACTAAGTTTATTAACACCAGTATGATGAATCAAATCGAACCTGGTTGGTTATATCGTGGTTTTTTGTTGCTTTTCTTCATCTTTATGACGATTAAGCATCGCAAAAATATTCGCAGCTTAATTGCAGGTAATGAACGAAAAGTAAATTGGATAAAATAAAAAAGCGCCTTGCGCTTTTTTTATTTGTATTGATTCATTGAGTTCATGACTTGCTTGATTTGAGCTTCTGATGGTTTACGTCCCATCGATAGAAACATAGCCCGAATCATTTTTTCGTTGATTGGCGGATTCTTTTCGAGTTGTTTGAGTAGCGATTTACGCGCAATAAAGAAAGCAACAACTCCACCAACAATCAAGCCTAGCACGAACCATAAAACATTAATCCACATAAAATACACCTCACCTTTCTATTTTATAATAAATGAATATTTTTTACAAGAGCAACTAAGAATCAATTCGTCTATATTTTAATACATACTAATTATGCGAGTGAAAATGGTTGTAGTCTTTGTAAAAAGATTAAAAATGTTGATCGATAATACTTTGAACATTAAATCCAAAATAATCAGCCACTTCATTACCTTTTCCGCTCAGACCAAATTGATTTAAGCCAATAATATGCGTCGAGTAACGGTATAACAAATCCGTTGATCCCATTTCAAGAGCATAAATACGATGGGAAGGATTACCAAGAATGGCAAGTCTTGTAGTCTTCTTTTGTTGATTGAACACATTGGTGCAAGGCATAGATACAATGCGACAATCGATTCCTTTCTTTTCAAGTTCAACACCTAACTTAAAAGCCAGATTTACTTCACTTCCTGTTGCTAATAATGTTAAGAATTTATCAGTTTTTTCGTACTTTGCAATATAGGCTCCACAACTAAAATCTTCATAGGACACCAAGGAATCTACGATTAAATCTTGACGTGATAACACAAGGTTTACCGGCCCATTTTTATTTTCAATTGCATAGCGCCATGCATACGATGTTTCGAGTGCATTGGCTGGCCGGAATGTTTTTGTGTTTGGAATGAGACGAAGGGTTGATAACTGTTCGATTGGCTGATGGGTTGGACCATCTTCACCTACAGCAATCGAATCATGTGTTAAAATATTTATTGATGGAAGATTCATTAACGCCGCGGTACGGATAGAGGCTTTAAAGTAATCGACAAAAACGAGGAAACTACCAATGAATGTTCGTACACC
>CAYOYG010000017.1:0-5077 GCA_964408135.1 uncultured Eubacteriales bacterium
TTACCGCAAACATGGTCAACAAGAACAAGTGCAAAGCGATTTGAATCGATTTATTGCTTTATTACAAGCAGAAGTAAATCAGAAAAAGTAAAGGTAATCCCGCTCTTCGAGTGGGATTTACCTTGTGTTCTAATTTTAGATGCTTTACAATACTTGTAAGCGGATTATATTCTTGCCCATTCCATATAAAATAACGGTTTATTTCATGGAATGCTTTTTTGTTTGACACATAAAAATCTTAAGCGTATAATGAGTGCGCTTATGAAAGTATGAGGAGGGTTGCTATGACAAAAATTGTCAAAGATATTATCGATTTGGATCAACAAGCACAAGAAAATTTACGTCTTCTGCAACAAGAAAAAGAAGCGTTAACTTTGACGTTGAATCAAAAGAAAAGACAGATGGAAGAAGACTACCAAAAAGAAATTATCAAAATTCGGCAAGAACGTCAAAAAAACCACGACGAAAAGAATAAGCAAATGGAAATGGCATTTCAAGAAAAAGAAATTCAAATGAAGGCCACTTTGAAAAAGCAATTTGATTCTCACGAAAAAGAATGGTTAGAACAAATGCTGAATCTAATTACCAAACGGGTCTAGGTGATTACCATGTTTGTAGGAAATGCCTTAATTGCGAAAGCAAGAACGCTATATGGACAATGCTTGAAAGCCTACGATTATGAACAATTGCTAAAAAAGAAATCGGTCAATGAAATTGTAATTTACTTGAAAAATCATCCTGGTTATCAAGACTTACTAACCAATGTTGACGACAATTCGGTTCATCGTGCTCAATTGGAAGAATTGATTAAAAAAAATAGTTTTGCAAAAATTCAAAAAATTGTACATTTTGTTTCTTTGCAAGATAGTGATTTTTACCAAATCAACGTCGTTCATCGGGAAGTAGAAGTCATATTAGCTATGATTCGTTCCTTTATTTCTTATGAAGAGCAAAACGTAATTGCAACACTGCCTTTATATTTTGATAAGTATTCAAAACTCAATCTTGAAGCAATTGTTAAGACACACGATATACAATCCTTAATGCTTGCCCTTGGTGACTTGCCATATGCGCGCATCTTAAAGCCTTATATTCAACTCAACAATCAGGATATTGACTACACGATGATTGAATCGGATTATGAAAATTACTATTATCGCTATGTTAAAGAACGCATCGAAACAAATTACAAACAAAAATTACGCTCCGAACTGCTCGATGTCTTTGAAACACGGATTGAAATGATTAATATTATAAAAATTTATCGTTTGAAACGATTTTATCAAGCCACAAATGATGAGATTAAAAAAGTCTTGATTCCAAATTATTCGCGCTTAAGTGAGCGACGAATCAACGAAATATTAAGTATCAAAGATCCTAATGAGATACTAAAATACATCGCTAGTTCCGATATTGCTCAGTACCTTGGAAAACAAGATCAGATTTATTTGGAATATTATGCCGACCATATCAAATACGATTTAGCTCGCAAGAATATCTACTACAGCACAAAACCACAGAAAGTATTTTTAGGATTTATGATTTTACTTGAGATTGAAGTGGAAAATTTAACACATTTGATCGAAGGAGTCCGTTACCAAGTTAGCGAAAAAGAAATCCGACAAATTCTAGTTTATTAAGGAGGTGGAAGTATGGCTATAGCAAAAATGAAATTAATCAATATTACCGGAGATGAAAATAAATTAAATGATACACTCATCAAATTTATCGACTTCACCGATTTCCATGCCATTGAAGCGAGTCAGTTTGTTGATCGTGTCCATGGATTGAAGTTACAAGATGCAGTCTCTCCTTGTCAATCATTGAAAGAAGAATTACGACAAATTCAAGAAACCTATCAACTGAAACTTCCAGAATTGAAGGTGCGTAAAATTAGTAATGATATCAACAATATGCAGCAATACGTTCATGATGTCCATCAAACATTAGAAAATGAATTAGTTCAAATTCGCCAAATGGAAGCGGACATTAACCAATATGAATTGGCATTGCTACAATTGAAAAATATCGAAACCCTCGATATCTCACTTGATGACTTATTTTCAACGAAATATGTTTCTGTTCGGTTTGGTAAACTACCCCAAGATAGTTTAGATAAAATCAAATATTATGGCAATAAACCGTTTGTCTTACGCTTGTTTAATCAAGAAGAAGGTCATTATTGGTGTATGTATATGATGGCCAATGAACTTGAACGGGAAGTCGACAACATTTTCTCTTCCTTATTTTTTGAAAGAGTTCGAATCCCAGAATTTGTCCATGGAACTCCAGAAGAAGCGAAGAAGAATATTGCCCAACATCTTGATAAATTACAAAAAGAACTAAAAGAACGCCGGAAACAATTATCTTGTGAATCCGATGAGTGTGAATCAAAATTAGCTTTGATTAACTCAGAAGTGAACTTCTTGTGTAAAACGTATGAAGCCCGCAAGTATGTAGTGGGCGTTGGAAGTCGTTTCTCTATTACTGGCTTTGTCGAAGCAAAAATGGTACCTGAATTGAAACAACATTATGCTGGTATTGAAGGGTTAGAAGTAGATGCTCGACCAGCGAACAGCGATAAACGGATTACACCGCCGACCAAGTTACGTAACAATTGGTTCGCTCGTCCATTTCAAATGTTTGTTGAAATGTATGGGATACCGTCTCATCGTGATATCGACCCTACCTTATTTGTTGCCATCACGTATACCTTGTTATTTGGTATTATGTTTGGTGATTTAGGTCAAGGTCTTGTCTTAGCGATTTTAGGTTTAGTTCTAAGCAAATGGAAAAAAATGGCGTTTGGTGACATTATTTTCCGGCTCGGTATCTCTTCGTCCATCTTTGGATTGCTTTATGGTTCATTTTTCGGCAATGAAGAAATACTGACACCGTTTTATACCAATCTACTTGGTCTAGCGGGAAAACCAATCCACATTATGGATAGTAACTTCACTATGAATCTACTGATTTCAACAGTCTTGATTGGTTCGGTATTAATTCTCTCTGCCATTATTACCAATATCTATGTGCGCTTCCGCAATAAGGAATATGGAGAAGCTATATTCTCTAGTAATGGTATATTCGGTTTTATGTTCTATGGTTTTATACTAGTTGGCATCGTCTTAAATATGTTACTTGGAATTCAAGTATTCAATATTGTTACTATCATCTTATTATTAGTCATTCCTGTTATCGGTATCTTCTTAAAAGAACCAATTGTTCATATGATGGAAGGTCATAAACCATTTCCAAATGGCTTTGGGGGATTCTTTGTTGAAGGTTTCTTTGAATTGTTTGAAGTTATGCTCTCTTATATTACCAACACGATGTCGTTTTTACGGGTTGGAGGATTTATTCTTTCGCACGCTGGCATGATGCTGGTTGTATCGACACTCATGGAAATGTCGGGAAACAACAGTTGGATTGTCGCCATATTTGGTAATATATTTGTAATGGGTCTAGAAGGTTTGATTGTCGGAATTCAAGTACTAAGACTAGAGTTTTACGAGATGTTCTCACGTTACTATGAAAGTGACGGAATAGAATTTAAATCCATCGGTTAGGAAAAAGGAGAAAGAAATTATGAAATTTATCGTACCAGCCCTTGTTTTGTTTTTGATTGTCTTACCACTTTATAAAGCTTTTAAAGGAAAAGTCAGTGCCGCCTCGGCAAAACGCAGATTATTGACGCACATCGCTTTATTCTTTGCTGCGGTTATTGGCATGGTCGTTTTTGCCCCAAAAGTATTCGCTGCTGATCCAGCAACCCCAACCGTTGTTCGGACAATTGCAGATGGTATGGGCTTTATCAGTGCTGCTATTGCTACTGGGTTATCCGCTTTAGGTGCCGGGATTGCCGTTGCTGCCGCCGCTCCAGCCGCCATTGGTGCAATTTCTGAAAACCCAAAGAACTTTGGTAAGTCACTCATTTTCGTCGCCTTAGGTGAAGGGGTTGCCATTTACGGTCTATTGATTTCAATTTTAATTTTAAACAAAATTGTATAAAAGGTGGGATTACTATGAAGTTTTATTTGTTGAGTGATAATGTCGACACCTTGGTCGGAATGCGCCTTGTTGGCATAGAAGGCGTCGTTATTCATGAGCAAACAAAACTGATTGAAACGCTCACGAAATTAATGAAAGACAAGACGGTCGGCATAGTACTTATAACAACCAAATTGGTTAATCTGTGCCCCAAAATTATCTCCGAACTAAAATTGCGACAAACAGAAACCCTGATTGTCGAAATACCAGATCGTCATGGTGGTTCAAATATTGGCGAATCAATCAACCGATATGTCAGTCAAGCTATCGGTGTGAAAATGTGAGGTATTTATGAACACTTTTAATGAAGATCAATTATATCAATACTTTAAAGATGCAATTCAACGTTCGACCGCTAAAGAACTCGAAGGATTAGAAGAAGAACTACGGGTTTTAAAGGAAGATGTCTATCGCAAATTGAATCAAAGTTTTGAGCAACGGAAAAATGAAACACTCAAGATTGTGGATGATTCCATGAAATTGGAGCAACAAAAATTTCTTAGTCGGCTCGAACAAAACTTAAACCGTGTACTCGCTAACTATCGCGAAGAGTTGGTTCAATCACTAATGAATCAAGTTGAAGCACGTTATCACGTGTATCAACAATCGAAAGCCTATGAAGAAAGCTTGGTAAAAGCTATAGCTCTTTTTGATGCAAAAACAGTGGCGTTAATTCGTGTTGCTGCAGTTGATGTTGATAAAATAAAATCAAAAGTCGTGATTCATGTGGAAAGTGATCCACAGATAAGTGCTGGGTACAAAGCCTATTATAAAGATGGGAAAAGAGAAGTGGATGAAACCCTCGAATCGAAGTTAATCGAAGCAAGAAATTGGTTTTATCAAAATGTCTCAATTCAATTGAATTCGGAAACGAACGAAGAGGTGAAAGCATGATAAAGAACAGTATATTTGCCATTAATGGTCCGGTCGTTCGTGTAAAAAACGCCCGCAATTTTTCCATGCTTGAAAAAGTATTCGTTGGCCCTAATAAATTAATGGGTGAAGTTATTTCTATTTCTCAAAATGA
>CAYOYG010000017.1:5177-11816 GCA_964408135.1 uncultured Eubacteriales bacterium
AATTTGATTGAACATCGTTTTATGATTCCCCCTTTTGTTCAAGGAAAAGTTGTTCATTTACAACCAAAAAAGGAAGTAACTATGAAGGAGACTATCCTTTCTGTTCAAACAGAAGATGGCACCATTATTCCAGTACCTTTTTTACAAAAATGGCCAATTAAAACCGCTCGACCTTTAGCCAAACGACTTCCAATGACGATGCCTCTAGTAACGGGACAACGGATTATTGATACAGTTTTCCCAATTGCCAAAGGCGGAACTGCGGCATTACCTGGCGGATTTGGTACAGGAAAAACTATGATGCAACACCAATTAGCAAAATGGTGTGATGCAGATATTATAGTCTATGTTGGTTGCGGTGAACGCGGGAATGAAATGACCCAAGTATTGGAAGAATTCCGCGCTCTAGTTGACCCAAAATCACACCAATCCTTGATGGAAAGAACCGTCTTGATTGCGAACACTTCAAACATGCCTGTCGCCGCACGGGAGGCTAGTATCTATACAGGATTAACCATTGCTGAATATTATCGTGACATGGGCTACCATGTTGCTATTATGGCTGACTCAACATCCCGTTGGGCAGAAGCATTACGTGAAATCAGTGGTCGACTTGAAGAAATGCCTGCGGAAGAAGGATTTCCAGCCTATCTTCCTAGCCGAATCTCGCAATTCTATGAACGAGCAGGGTATGTTGAAACTCTCAACGGTAAGTCGGGATCAATCTCGATTATTGGTGCTGTTTCACCACAAGGAGCAGATTTCTCTGAACCTGTCACCCAAAACACAAAACGATTCGTTCGTTGCTTCTGGGCTCTTGATAAACAACTAGCGTATGCCCGCCACTATGCAGCAGTCAACTGGAATCTAAGCTATTCCGAATATATGTATGATTTGACGCCATGGTATGATCAAAATCTTGGTCGCGAATTTTTAGTAAATCGCAAGAAATTATTATCATTATTAGCGGAAGAAAATCGTTTATTGGAAATTGTCAATTTAATCGGAAGCGATGTTTTACCTGATGATCAAAAATTAGTCATTGAAATTGGAAAAGTTATTCGGCTTGGTTTTCTCCAACAAAATGCTTTCCATAGTGAAGATACATTTGTTCCACTAGAAAAACAACAAAAAATGTTGGACTTGATTTTGTATCTTTATAATCAATCTAAAAACTTTATTTCAGGCGGTAAAGCTCTCAGTTTATTACTGAAAACAGCTCTCTTTGATGAAGTAATCAAGATGAAATATGATATTAAAAATGATGAACTTACGAAATTTAATCAATACAAACAAAAAATCGATACGATAATTGGACAAATTGTTTAGGAGGGATCAGCGTGAACATTAAATATATTGGCTTGGATCAAATCAATGGCCCGCTCATCTTTTTGGACGGTGTAAACAATGCCGGTTTCGAAGAAATGGTTGAAATTCGTTTAAAAAGTGGCGAAAAACGCTATGGCCGTGTGATTGAAATCATCGGTGATCGTGTAGCAATTCAAGTGTTTGAAGGCACACAAAATATGTCGCTAGAAGGTGTGACGACCCAATTCACTGGTGAACCAATGACCTTGAAATTATCCAAAGAAATTCTGGGTCGGACTTTTAATGGAGCAGGAAAACCAATTGATGCCATGGGCGACATCTTCTATGATACTCGTCGCAATATTAACGGGTCCCCTTTAAACCCAGTTTCACGGGTTTATCCACGTAACTATATCCATACTGGTATTAGCAGTATTGACTGTTTAACGACCCTAATTCGTGGTCAAAAACTTCCGATTTTCTCTGGTGCAGGGATGTCTCATAATGAATTAGCGGTTGCAATTGTTAAACAAGCCCGGATTGCTGAACAAGAAAAACAAGATTTCTGCATTGTTTTTGCGGCGATGGGTGTCAAACATGACGTTGCCCACTACTTTAGAGACGCTTTTGAAGAAGCCCGCGTCATGTCGCGTGTTGTTATGTTTGTTAATATTGCCAATGACCCAATCATCGAACGGATACTAGCTCCTCGTTGTGCTTTAACGGCTGCTGAATATCTCGCCTTTGAAAAAAATATGCATGTTCTTGTCATCTTGACCGATATGACAGCTTATTGTGAAGCTTTGCGTGAATTTTCCAGTAGTAAAGGGGAAATTCCTGGTCGAAAAGGATTCCCAGGTTACTTATATTCCGACTTATCGTCGATTTATGAACGTGCAGGAATGATTGAAGGAAGTAATGGATCCGTCACACAAATTCCTATTTTGACCATGCCAAACGATGATATTACTCATCCAGTTCCTGATTTAACTGGGTATATTACCGAAGGTCAAATTGTTCTTGATCGCGATTTAAATCAACGCGGTGTTTTTCCGCCAATTGGAATTCTACCTTCACTCTCACGTTTGATGAAAGATGGAATTGGAGCTAAATATACACGAGCCGACCATCAATCACTTGCAAATCAATTGTTTGCTTCCTATGCTCGGGTTCAAGATGCCCGCGCACTAGCTTCGGTTATTGGGGAAGAAGAACTTAACGAACTCGACCACAACTACTTGGTATTTGGTCGCTATTTTGAAAATATATATCTCAATCAAGGCAGCGACAACCGCTCACTTGAACAAACCCTTGAACTTGGTTGGGATTTGCTTTCACTCTTACCTAAAACCGAACTTAACCGCTTGGATGATGATATGATTAAAACCTATTATCGCCCTGAACGGGCACAAAAACGCTTCGGTACTACCACCAATGATGCGATTGATGATATTGTAGAAAAGGCACAGGGATAAGGTATGATTAAGACTGTTCTTCCTACCAAAGGTAATCTAATCTTCTTAAAACGCAGCTATAAATTAGCTGTTTTAGGTCATGATTTGATGGAAAGAAAAAAGAACATTCTCGTCGCTGAAATGATGAGCTTACTTGATGATGTATCCCGTTTACGTCACCAAATTGAAGATGCCTATAAGCGCGCTTATCGCGCTTTGCAAGACGCCAATATTACCCTTGGAATTGTTGGCGAAATTGCAAAAGCAATTCCGCTCGATAACAATATTCAACTGAGCAATCGAAGTGGTATGGGGGTTGATTTACCTGTCGTAATATATGAAAAACCTGAAGTGAAGCTCAGTTATGGACTTAGCAGTACAAACTCCAAGTTCGACTATGCTTATGTTGCATTTCAAGAAGTACGTGATTTGACCATTCAATTAGCTCAAATAGACAATAGTGCCTATCGACTTGCTAGTGCCATTCGAAAATCTCAAAAACGCTCAAATGCCCTTCAAAATGTGGTTATTCCTAATCTCAATAAAAATATTTCTTTCATCATAAATGTCTTGGAAGAAAGAGAACGAGAAGAATTTTCACGGATGAAAATGATTAAGAAAACAAAAAATCAATAAAAAAAGAACAGTCATTGTTCTTTTTTTTACTCTGGAATGGTGGATTTATGAAGAGACTCTTCATACTTATTTTTAATGTATTCGATGACTTTTAACTCATCTTGAGCAACGCCGCGAAGATGAAATTGTCGAGCCGCTTGACTTGCTTGTTGGTATAATTGGGCCGTTGCTTGTTCGTTTTTGCCCATTAAAGCGTTGATAGCTAATAAGATTCTTTTTTTATCGATTTCTTTACTATTCATCAAAGCAGGACGGACATTAGTAGGTAGGTTGTCGAGACGAATTTGAGCATTGGTATAATCTTCATTAATAATCATTATAAAAATCCGCTCAAGACTAATTAAATCAGCATGATATTTTAATATATCTCTTGCCCGATCCAATTGAACAATAATCTCAGAGGCTTTTATAAAATTTAAGTTGTGACAATAATGATAATATTCAATAAATTTGGCAGTTACAATCAATGGATTATTAATTTTAACACCAGACAATTGAGCAAATACACTATCAGGAATACTTGCATAGCTACCACCTTTAAAAACAACTGCATTGGCGTGCAATTGAATATAGTAAGCTTCGCGGGCATTCACACTCCTGCGCATCGAGCGGATATTGTGACCATCATTGGGAATTTTATCTAGACTAGGAATCGCATTTAATACGGCTAAAATGATACCGCACCAAGCAAAAGCAAAGGCAATCAATTGCCAAATTCCTGTGGTTAAAAATAATGGGATGAGCATTACTAAAGCTGTAAAAAGGTTATTCACAACTCCTCCAGCATTGTACCAATAATAGGGGAAATTTCCTTTATCATTCTTTTCTGGGGGTGCCATTAAACATTGTCCCCAAAAAGCGTTTTCTGGTAAAAAGAGCATTTTTAATCGCCCGTTTTCAATGGTGAATAAGAAGAACATAATGCGATAACTGATAAATTTATAACCAGTTAATAATCCAAAAACAAGGTGACCAAATTCATGAATGATTAATTGAAAAAAGAGTACTAAAAATAAAATGATAATAAGTATATAAATTGAAATATTCCCAAAATGAAAAAAAGCATACCCGAAGTAACTAATTACGAAGATTAAAGCATATAAAAACCATTTCATATCATATCACCACACTTTCATTATAAACGAAACTTTTTACGATGAATAGTCCTATTTATTCCTTGACATATCGAGAGATATTTGTTAATATTGTTGAGCAATAACGATGTTATGAAAAGTAGAGGCACCCGCTTCTCACCCGATTGCGCATAGCTCTGGGTCAAGGTCATGACGCTTATATTTAATTTTAAGTATCAAGCAGATGAGAATTTACAAATGGGTGCATAGCACTCGTTTTTTGTTAAGAACACATGGAGGTGTTAGTTATAGAAAATAACAACAATGGTCAAAACAGACCAAATAAGCAAGCGGAAGATTTAGTCAACGAATTAATTCGTTTTCCTGAAGTACTTGTAATCAATCAAGAAGGAACTTCACTTGGTGTTAAATCACGAAATGAGGCACTAAAGATTGCTCGTGAGGCTCAGCTTGATTTGTTGTGTGTTGCACCGATGGCAAAGCCACCAGTATGCAAAATTGTTAATTATGGTAAATACCGTTTTGAACAACAAAAGAAAGCAAAAGAAGTCAAGAAAAATCAAAAGATCATTGAAACCAAAGAAGTTCGTTTTACACCACAAACTGACCAACATGACCTTGAAGTCAAAGCTAAGGCAACCATCAAATGGTTAGCCGAAGACAGTCGCGTCAAGGTAACGGTTCGTTATCGTGGTCGTCAAATGACCCACATGGAAATCGGGGAAGAAACAATGAAGCGCTTTTTAGCCTTGATTGTGGATTATGCCACGATTGAAAAAGAACCTGTTGTGGAAGGTCGTCAATTATTTGCGTTTATCGCACCAAAGAAGAAATAAAAAGGGGAATTTTTTATGCCAAAAATGAAAACTAAAAAGGCTGCTGCGAAAAGATTTACACTTACCGGCAGCGGTAAATTAAAAAGAAAACAAGCTATGAGACAACACGATGCTTGGGCCAAAACCAAGAAACAAAGACGTCAATTAAACAAATCATCTTTAGTCCATGAAACCGATCAATCGAGACTAAAGGGATTAATTATTAAATAGGAGGTAACTAGAAATGGCAAGAGTAAAAGGTGGATCTAAACTCCAACAACGTAAGAAGATTTTAAAACTAGCTAAAGGTTACTTCGGATCAAAACATCGAATCTATTTAACAGCAAATGAAAGCGTTATGCGGGCTTGGGCTTATGCCTATAGAGATCGTCGTAATGTAAAAAGAGATTTCCGCAAACTATGGATTACTAGAATTAATGCCGCAAGCAATTTAAATGGTTTATCCTATTCACGGTTTATGTATGGTTTAAAAGTAGCTGGCATTGAAATTAATCGCAAGATGCTTTCAGAAATCGCCATTCACGATAGTGCGGCTTTCACTAGTTTAGTCAAACTAGCAAAAGATGCGATCGCCAGTGGTAAGAAACCAGCCGTTAAGGTCATTGTTCCAGCCGTTAAAAAGGTAGCCGAAGTTAAGGTTCCAGAAGTTGTTGTTGCTGAAACGCCAAAAGGTGTCGAAATTAAAGTAGAAGCACCGAAGAAAAAAGCAGAACCAAAGGTAGAAGTTGCTGAAGAAGCAGCAAAACCAGCCGTCAAAAAAGCCGCTCCAAAAGCAAAAAAAGTAGAAGCTGTTGAAGGTAACGCTGTCGAAGAAAAAAAGCCAGCTGTCAAGAAAACAGTTAAAAAAGCTGAAGTTTCAGCCGATGCTGCCGTTGAAGAAAAGAAACCAGCTGTTAAAAAAGCGGCTACTCCAAAAGCAAAAAAAGTTGAAGAAAAATAAAAAACCCATCATGGGTTTTTTGCTTTTTTATGCGTAATTTTTATAGTTTATTCCACGAGAGGCAATTGCCTTGATAGAAGCATAGAGTGCGGATTCAAACGCCTCAATTTCATTTAAATCAAGTTTCGTCTTTAAATCGAAACTAATCATGATCTTTTGTACGATATATGCCAATAAATCATTGACCAATATTAAGATGGTAATTAAGTCGTGGTCTTTACTTTCTTTGCTAAAAGCATAAGGAGTTATATGTGTAAAAGCGTTGCTTTCTTCATAAAAAACCAATAATTTTCGTTTATTTGCTTCGTCTTGATAAACATCTTGTCCCAACATAGCAACAAAATCGGGTGAGTTAATCGGTTCTGTATTGT
>CAYOYG010000018.1:0-11465 GCA_964408135.1 uncultured Eubacteriales bacterium
GCTAAACAAGGTGTGCTCTTACTTAATTCGATTATGACAGCTCCTTCCGACCGGCCTGCATCGCATAGTGATTGTGGATGGTTAACTTTTACTGGAGCGATTATTGATTATATTAATCACGATGATCATCCAAACGCCATTGTGCTTTGGGGTGAACATGGTAGTAGCTTCGAAACCATGTTTACTTGTGAAAAATGCATTGTATTGAAAGCACCAAATCCTTCACCATTATCCGCTGCGAATGGCTTCTACGGAAGCAAGCCATTTTCAAAGATTAATGCCTTCCTGATGGACAAAGGCTATCAAGCTATTGACTGGACACTATAATCGATTAGAGCCTCATCAAAGGCTCTTTTTTTAAAAGGAGAATGTATGAATTATCAACTAAAAGAATTGTATTTAATGCAAGAGCAACTCGATAAAACGATTCATAATCAGCATCATAAAACCTATGAATCGACGTTCTATGAGAGAATCATGGCATTGTTGGTTGAATTGGGTGAACTAGCCAATGAAACGCGCTGTTTTAAATATTGGAGTTTGAAAAAAGCCTCATCAAAAGAGGTGATTTTAGAAGAGTATAGTGATGGCCTTCACTTTATATTGTCTCTCGGTATTCACCTTGGTATCGATTATAATGAGGTGTTTACTCCTCTACAATCACGAACAGTATTAACGAAAGCATTTCTTGATTTGTATGCAGATGTTATCGCGTTTCAACAACAAACTACCAAGGATAACTATCGCTCTTTAGTGAATCATTTTCTTGGTCTTGGTCTGCTAATGGACATACAGTTCTCTGATCTTTTTGCCGCTTATGTGGCGAAAAACAAAATAAATTATGAGCGGCAAAAAACGAATTATTAAGGTTAGTTCTTTCTTCATAATTGACATTTTATAGGATGATGTTATACTAGCACTATGAATAAGGAGTAATTATATGGATAGAATAAAGTTTGTTAAAGATTTTTGTGAAGTCGATGGTATTTCTGGGCACGAAAAAAACGCATCTCGTGTGATGAAAAAATACATCGCAGACTATTGTGATGAAATAACCTATGATAATCTTGGTTCATTAATCGCAAAAAAGAAAGGCAAAGATGATTTAAAAATCATGATTGCTGGCCATATTGATGAAATTGGGTTTCTTGTTTCCAAAATTGAAGAAGATGGTTATCTTCGCATTCATCCAATCGGTGGATGGTGGGGACACGTTTTATTGTCACAACGCTTCCATGTTTTCACCAGCAAGGGAGATAAATATTTAGCCGTTGTTGGCTCACAAGCTCCACATGGTCTTCCTCCAGAAGCCCGCGCGAAAGTTAAAGAAGTCAAAGATCTATATCTCGATTTAGGCATTAAAGGTAAGAAGGAAGTCGAAGCTCTTGGAATTAAACCAGGCGATCCAGTTGTTCCTGTTAGTGAATTTGCCCAATTAGCCGACCCAAAGTATTGGTTATGCAAAGCCTTCGATGATCGAATCGGAGCCGCTGTCGCGGTAGAAGTTTTACAAAATTTAAAAAATGAATCGCATCCTAACACTGTTTATGCTGTGGGAACAGTTCAAGAAGAAGTTGGTTGCCGTGGTGCAAAAACCGCTACTTATGTTGTTAAACCAGATATCGCATTTGCAATTGATGTAACGATTGCTAATGATATTCCTGGATCAAATGGCGGTGATGCTAAACTTGGAAAAGGTGTCGCAATTTCGTTTGCGGATGGTTCCGTCATTGGTCATAAAGGACTTATCGATGAATTGATAACTATCTGTCAAAAAGAAAATATTCCATATACTTTCGATATTTTATCCGCTGGTGGTACAGATTCGGGCGAAATACATAAATTTGGTGAAGGTGTAGTCAATTGTACATTATCAATTCCAGCTCGTTATATTCACTCACATAATGGCATCATTCATGCGGATGATTATGACGCAGTTATCCGACTACTAACCGCATTTTGCAAGCAATGTGATCGTTCCGTTTACAATCGCTTGAAAAATTCAAATCGTTAATTTGAAAAGGTTCCAAATGGAACCTTTTTTATTTAATGGAGATGGGTTATAATAGATTAGGTGATGAAATGGAAAAGAGAAATATCCGTCTAGGGAATCAAAATTATGATTGTATTATTGAACGAAAATCCATAAAAAGATTCTATTTCCGCTTTCATCATAATTGTTTTTATATCAGCGCCCCCCATCTTGCAAATCGTAATACATTAGAGAAAATTATATTGGAAAATGAGGCTAAATTGATCAAATTGACACATAAAAAAACCATCGATTTAACCACCATCCAATCAATGTCCTTGCTCGGACGCATTTACTCAATTCAACGTGGTAATATTTCAAAAATTGAAGAAGAGGTTATCTATATTGACCAAAACGCAGATTTTATGGATGAATTATATGCATTGACTTTACCGCTTTTATCAAATTATGTTCGGTTGCGCTTACCGATGTATCATGAGATAATGTATCAAAATCACGATGTTCCAAGTGTAATATTCCGGCGAGTCAAAAGTTATTATGGACGATATCAAAAAAACAAGCATCAGATTACGTTGAATTTGAATCTAGTATTTCTGGATGAAGAATTAATTGATTACATTTTAGTTCACGAATTAGCCCACATACGCTATATGCATCACAAAAAAGTTTTTTATCAATGGATAGAAACTACACTTCCGAATTATCGACTCGCCATTAAAAAAATTAAACAAGGAGTTGTTTTCCATGAAAATTACATCCGTTAATAATATGTTAATTAAGGATTTATCATTGTTAAAGTTAAAAAAATATCGTGATGAACAACAACACTTTATTTTGGATGATTTTGATTTGATTAAAATCGCTTACCAGCATGGATTACTCGTCTCATTGTTAAAAACTAGTGATTATTTGCTTACTGAATCTTTTGCTGATGTCGATATCTATGAAGTCACGCCACAAATTATTGCAAAATTGTCAGATATTCAATCCAATATTGGTATTATTGGAATCGCGAAATATGTTCAGTTTCCTGAAAAATTAGGCGACAAAATTGTAGTGCTGGATGGTGTCCAAGATCCTGGTAATGGTGGGGCTATTGTGCGTTCCGCTCATGCGTTTGGTTTTGATGCGGTCATCGTTTCGAACGATGGTTTTGATTTGTATAATGCGAAATTTATCCGTGCAACGAAAGGTTCCTTCTTTTTCTTGCCTTGTCAAAGAGCTAATATTTATGCGAAAATAGAGTCACTTAAGCAAGATAATTATTCAATTATCGTTACTGATTTACGCGATGAATCACAATTGCTAGAAGACTTGCATATTAAACCACCATTTGCCCTTGTTCTTGGCAACGAAGGAAAAGGCGTCTCAACGGCTGTAAAACAATTAGCAAATATTGCGATCAAAATCCCAATTCATCCAGATGTTGAGTCTTTGAATGTTGCGGTTGCTGGCGCGATTTGTATGTATTATTTAAAATAAAGTAGGTGTAATAAATGGCTAAGTTAAAAATATCAAAAAAAGATGCTGTCATTATGATCAATGGTTATTCTTCCGAGAATAACGATTTTGCAACTTTAATGCCGTCTTTTAAACGCAATAAGAACGTTTTAATTATCTCTTTACCAGGTGATGTAGGGACATCTGAAGATGATTTTATTAAATACGATGAATGGATTAAGATGCATTCAGATGCGATTCAAGACTTAAAAGCAAAAACACAACGTTTATTAATTATTGGTTTTTCTATTGGTGCTGTTCCAGCTTTATATTTTGCTAGTAAATTTAATGCTGATCGCACAGCATTAATTTCACCAGTCTTAAATTACGATACATTTGATAATTCGGCCACTGCGATGGTTCGTATGGCGCGAAGTACTGTTATTAGTAAAGGGAAAAATGATCCCATCAATTCATTAAAAACCTTGAAATATGTAGGAACGTTCATTAAGAATCCAAAAAAGAATTGGGCTCAATTATTCCGCGTTCGTTTGGGACCCCTTATGAATCCGGCGAATGTTCTTTTATTACCAATTGTTACCTTATTCGAAGAAGAACTGAATCAAGTCGATGCGGTTGGTGGTAAAATTGTAGACAAACTTACCAATAAAAAATACAATCGAGATTTTGATTTTGAATCCGAAGAAGATATTTTTAATCAAAAGAAATCCGAAAAACCGGTAAAACCTAGTGAACTAGATACGAAGAAAAATATGTTTAGTTCCTTATTTAAACAAGTGCGAAAAACGCTGCCACCAGAGTTTGCCAACATTTCATCTGCCAATGTCTACAACATGATGAAACTTCTCGCCTATTGTAATAAGTTTACCAAAGAGTTTAGTGGAAAACTCATGATTCAAAAAGGATTTTATGATGAAAATGTCACGGCAAAATCAGTCGAAAATGTCTTAGCAAGAAGCACTCATGTTGATAAGAAAGTGGTCGAATATTCCACCAACCAACACTGTCTTTTTGCCGCGACTCAATATGGAACAGTCGCTAGTGATCTTTTAGCATTCTTGTATGAAAAGGATAGTTTATGAAGAAGATTGCTCCCATTATATTATGTTTACTATTGATAACAAGTTGTAAGACATCAGCTCCCAATAATAATACCAATAATGAGTTAGGATATTATGTTCAGGAGACATTTGATCGTGATTTGCGTTCAATGGATTTATGTGATGGATGCTTGCCAAGTGTCGGTCAGCCCAAAATGTTAGTAATTGCCGTTGATTTTCCGAATATTCCAGCACAGGAAAATCATTTTGCCCTTGGCGATATTGAAAATGTGTTCAACGGGACAAGTGCTTCAACTGGTTGGGAAAGCGTTCATAGTTTTTATTATAAATCATCGTATGGAAAGCTTGATATTGACATCCAGGTTTATGGTTGGTATCGTGCAAAAAATCCGACTGGTTATTATAAAAATTTAGGTTCAACCGATGGTTCATCCTTACTTGTAAAAGAAGCGTTGACCTATTATGATGAGCAGATTGATTATTCTCAATTTGATAGCAATGGTGATGAATATATTGATTCAGTCTATATTGTGTACAGTCGTAATACCGAGAATTTTGATTCAATTTGGTGGGGATTTCAATCTTACTATGTTGAATATGATTATTTTGATGAAGTTACTCCATACTATTATGCTTTTTCTAGTCGAGAATTTATGACGTTTGATTCAAATTTAGTCGTTGATGCCCATGTATTTATCCATGAAACCGGTCATTTACTTGGCCTTGATGATTATTATGATTACGATACTTCAGTGGGACCTCCAAATGGACTTGGGTGTGCCGATATGATGGATGATACTATTGGTGATCACAATCCTTTCTCAAAATTAATTTTAGGTTGGACGCAACCCATAATCATTGATACAGATAAAGAAATCACTATCGATTTTGAAGCATTTGCTGACACTGGTCAGACGATGATTTTAGCAAATGACTGGACTGGTGACATGTTTAGTGAATATTTCATTCTTCAATATTACACACCGACAAAATTACAAGCTTATGATCAGGTATTTAGCCAATCAGGCATAATAGTCTATCATGTCATAGCAAATGTCATTGGCAAAGGTGAAAGTCAAACTTTTAAATATAACAATTCCTACACGGAAAAAAAGATTATATCGATTATTGAAGCAGATGGTGGAAGTAATTCAGAACTTGTAGCAAACTCTGATCTTTTTCGTTTGAATGACTATTTTAATGAAGATGGTTCAATACAATATAGTAATTCATCATCATTGAAATATAGTTTTTTAATCGAAGCAATATCAGCAACAACTATTTCGATGAAAATACAATTAGTGGATTAAGACTTGAATTAAAAACATGAATAATCTATAATAAAGTCAACATAAAGAAAAGGACTAGTACTTAGTTTCAGCATCGAATTAGGGAGGGAAACCGTGATTGAAAGTTTCCTGCGATGTGACTAGGGAATTCACCTTGGAGTGCAACTAATCATTGCCGTAGACACTGCGTTAAAGTGAAATAAGGTGCATAGCTTTATAGCTATGAATCAGGATGGTACCGCGATGAAGTCGTTCCTGTATTGGAAAGACTTTTTTATTTTTCAGGAGGAAAGTATATGGAAAATCTAAATTTAGAGGAAGTAAGTAAAAAGATTGAAGGTTGTTTGGACTTAAATCAATTAAACGAACTCCGCATTGTTTACCTTGGTAAAAAAGGCTACGTGGCTGAACAAATGGCGCAAATGGGTAAAATGAATCCAGAAGAAAAAGCTGCATTTGGTCAAAAAATCAATCAAATTAAACAAGAAATAACCGTTTTATTTGAGAGACAAAAAAGCAAATTGGAACAAATGGTTTTAAATGCACGATTACAACAAGAAAAAATTGATATAACTCTCGCCGGGGATGATTATACCGTCGGTGCGAATAACATTATTCGTAGTGTAATCGATGAAATAAGTGACTTTTTTATTGGCATGGGTTATAAAATTGAAGAAGGACCCGAAGTAGAAACTGACCATTATAATTTCGAAATGTTAAATTTACCAAAAGATCACCCAGCTCGCGACATGCAAGATACATTTTACTTTGACGAAAATAATTTGCTTCGCACACATACATCACCAGTTCAAGCACGGACTTTATTAAAAGCAAAAGGACAAGGACCAATCAAAATTATATGTCCAGGTAAAGTATATAGACGCGATGATGACGATGCCACTCATTCTCATCAATTTACGCAAATCGAAGGATTAGTTGTCGATAAAAATATTCATATGGGTCATTTAAAAGGCACCTTGGAATTAATGGCAAAGAAGTTATTTGGAGAAAAAAGAACTATTCGGTTACGCTCCTCTTTCTTCCCATTCACAGAACCATCTGTTGAAGTAGACGTTTCATGCTTTGCTTGCGATGGCAAAGGATGCTCCTTATGTAAACATACTGGATGGATTGAAATTCTTGGTGCTGGTATGGTTCATCCAAATGTCTTAAAAATGGCTGGATTTGATCCGAATGTATATCAAGGCTTTGCTTTTGGTGCTGGTGTCGAACGAATTGCTATCTTAAAATATGGTATTCATGATATTCGGCATTTTTATAGCAATGATATTCGTGTAATACGTCAATTTAGTAAAGAAAGATAGGTGACAACAATGCATGTTAGTTATAATTTATTAAAAAAATTCGTCGACTTATCACATATTTCCTTGGAAGAATTCGTCAGTAAAGTTACAATTGCTGGTGTTGAGATTGAAGATGTTCAACCACTTGCCATTGGGAATAATCTTGTTATTGGGCAAGTTGTTGAATGCGTCAATCATCCACAAAGTGATCATCTTCATGTCTGCCAAGTAAATCTAGGCAATAAAATCGTTCAAATCGTCTGCGGTGCCAGTAATGTAGCTGCAGGTCAAAAAGTTATCGTAGCAAAACCTGGAGCCGATTTGAAAGCCAAAGGAATTGTTATTCAAAAATCCTCAATTCGTGGTGTTGAATCCAACGGAATGATTTGTTCTTTATCTGAATTGGGTGTTGCGAAAGAACGCTTAAATGCGGAACAATTAGCTGGAATTGAAGTGCTTGATGCTTCTGCTCGTATTGGCGATGAAGATCCGCTTGCTTTCTTAGGTCTTAATGATGTGACCCTTGAATTAAAACCAACGCCAAATCGGGGCGATGTTCTTTCGGTTTTATCTTTTGCAAAAGATGTAGCTGCAATTTTGAATTGTAAAATGCTTTATCAAGATGAAAAAGTTAAGCAGTTTGAAGAACTTGAAACGAGACTTTCTGTGACATCATCCACCAATAATTGCCATTTTTTTAATGCACAAAAAGTAAATGGTATCCATGTTCAAGAATCACCAAAATGGTTGCGTGAAACTTTACTTGCCTCTAATATCAACCCCGTCAATAATGTTGTCGATATAGGTAATTATGTAATGTTAGTTTATGGGCAACCTATTCATATCTATGATGCGGATAAACTCGACAATCTAAAAATGAGTATTCACGATCATTATAATGGAACCATAGCAGCCCTTGATGAGTCAAATTATGAAATAAAAGAAGGCGATGTTGTAATTTGCAGCGGTGAACATGTCGAATGTATTGGTGGTGTGATGGGTTCAAAGAAATCGATGATTGATGAAAATACGACGAATGTCGTTGTGGAAGCTGCTGTTTTTAATTCTATTGCAATTCGTAAAACATCTCGTCGTTTACAATTGTTTTCTGATTCTAGCACACGTTTTGTACGTGGAATTGATGAAAGCAATACACAGTCCTCCTTACGTCGTGTGGTAGCTTTATTAATGGAAATTGCTCATGGTAAGACCGTGGAAAAATTAGTTACTTTTGGAGAACCAAGGATTCATAATCAAATAATTCATCTTCGTCAAGAAAAATTAAATCGAGCGCTTGGCGTTGCCTTGCAAAAAGACGATATTCAAATGGCCCTTGATCGATTAGGGTTTGCCTATCAGATACAAGGAAACACCTTTGTGGTTAAAGCCCCAAGTTACCGCCGAGATTTGTTGATTGAAGAAGATTTAATTGAAGAAGTCATACGTATTGTTGGATTTGATCATCTTTCATCAACTTTCCCGGTAGCAGAAACAATCGGCGGGTTAAACGATATTCAAATCAAGCGTCGGATCATTCGCAACCATCTTTCATCAAACGGACTTTATGAAGCGTATTCTTATTCCTTGGTCGATAATAAGATCATCGACGATTTTTGTCTATTGCCAGCGAATCGCGGTCGTCAAACATCGTCACTTTCTTCACCAATGACCGAAGAAAGAGCCCATATGCGAAAAAGCTTAATTCCATCTTTATTACAGGCAGTTAATTACAATCAAGCCCGCAAAAATAGCGATGTCTCGTTCTTTGAACTATCAAAAGTATATCCGTTAGGCGAAGAACATGAATTGCTTGCTTTTGCTTTCAGTGGAAACGTCCGTTCAACATTGTGGCGTGATGCGAAAAAGGCAGACTATTACGTAGTTAAAGGTGCTGTGGAAAGCATCTTTAATCTCTTGGGAATTGAAGATAAGCGTTATACTTTACAACGAGTTGAAAACGATAACCCATTCTTACATCCTGGCCGTAGTGCCTATATACTTGAAGGCAAAAAGGTCTTTGGTTATGTTGGTCAAATTCATCCTGATATGGAGAAAAAATATGATATTAAAGAAACGTTTGTTGCTGAATTAGATATGGATCATATTTTAAATTTAAAAGTGACAAAAACGAATTTTGCTGCTCCAAGCATATATCCTTCCATTCGCCGCGATATTGCTCTAGTAGTACAAGAAAATATTGATGCAATAAACATATTAAAAACGATTAAAAAAGTGGGACGAGAAATAATTGTCGCCAGCGAAGTATTTGATGTTTATCAGGGAGAACATATCGCTACGAATCATAAATCCATTGCGATTAGTATTATTTATCAAAACACGCAAAAAACTATGACCGAAAGTGAAGTTAATGAATTACATCAACGGGTTTTGGATGAACTGGCTAAAGAATATCACGCAGAATTGCGCAAATAAACTAATTAAAAAGGAGGTTAAAGTATGAAAGTAAAACAATTGGTCTTTGTTGTAATTATTTTTCTATTAACCGCTTGTCAAACGAATTTGAAAACGCCGTCAAACCTAGTGACTCTATCGATAACCGCAATAGAAGAAAAAATCGCAAATCAAGAATCATTTACCTTCTATTTTAGTAGTGGAACCTGTAGCTTCTGTCTTGAAAATAAAAACAATGCGATTCGTTATTTAAATCAAAATAGTGAACGAACTCTATATCGCGTGGAAATTAACACAATTCCGAGCGCAAAAATATCACAATATGCATTATTGATTTTTGACCTTATTGGCGAAGATTTTTACACAGCAAACGGCTATTTAGCGAACAATCTTTATCTACCATCGACGATTCGTTATGAAAGTGGAATGGCTGTTCGAGCGAATATTGGTGTAATCGAAACTGAAGATTTTGCTTCGTGGTTACTTTTTGAGGTGGCATAATGGAACTCAATCAAGTTAGAAAAAATCTTGAACTTCACAATTTCAAGACCTATTATGTGTCTTCAAAGGAAGAAGCACTTGAATTATGCAAAACTCTGACGATAAATGATACTACCTTTTCCCACGGTGGATCAGTAACTCTGCAAGAAGTTGGATTGCTTGACTATTTGAAAACCAAAGGTAGCGATTACATCGATCGGGCCCAAGCATTACAACAGGGTGGAATGAATGCTTATATTCAAGCAATGCAAGCTGCTACTACAGTTGATGTATATTTTAGTAGTGTTAACGCCATAACCGAGAATGGTTATTTGTATAACGTCGACGCGAATGGGAATCGTATTAGCTGCATTGCTTTTGGACCGAAAAAAGTTATTCTACTTGTTAGCATTAATAAAATTGTTCCCGATGAAAAATCTGCTGTGCAACGCGTAAAAGAGATTGTAGGGCCAGCGAATGCTAAACGACTCAAATTAGCAACACCATGTACCAAAAGTGGTAAATGCGAAGACTGTCAACATCCCCAAAGGATCTGCAACCTATCGGTTTTTTATAAAAAATCATTTCAACCCGGAAGAATTCATATTATATTGATTCAGGAAAAACTTGGATATTAAAAAATCTCTCAGCGAGAGATTTTTTTATTATCGTGAATTATCTTATTTCAAGTTCGAGTAATTGTGTAGGTCTTTAAAAGATTTGACGGTCGAGATGGTATTGCTGCGAATGACACAAAGTGTTTTATCGACAAGTGGGGTAATATCAGGCATTTTTTCTGGTGGCGCAGCAATGATTGCTTGAAGTCCTAATTTACGAAGAAGTTTAACCGATTCAATAATCCGTTCAGCATCCATTTTCGAAAAGGCTTCATCAAAAATAATGAGACGTATTGTACCATTGCGATCGTTCTTTAAATGAGTACGATAAGCTTGTCCGAAGGATGCTAAAACGGCGATATAGAATGGTGTTTGTGTTTCTCCTCCGGATTTCTTTTGCAATGTACGGGCAAGTGATTGTTTGGAACCACTATTATTTTTAACGATTAAGTCAAATTTTAAGTAAGATCGATAATCAGTGAATTTTTCAATATTTTTCTCGAGTTCACTTCGTAAATTGTAATCTAGTGTGGTATCGATAAATGTAATTTGACGGAACAAATCTTCAATTGTTTCACGGTGTTTATCATAAAAGATATCAGAATTAATGTCTTTACCACTAACGAGCAATTCATCATTAATCATCGCAAAATATTTTTTATATTCACTACGTGGAGCCACGATAAATTCATAAGAGTCTTCTCCAAAACGAACATTACCTAATGCACTATTTAAGGCCTCAATTTGTGAAATTACAGCATCGAAATTATTTTTGAGCTTTGCCAAGAAATCACTCTTGAATTCTTGAATTGCGAGTTCTTTTGCTTCAACAATCTTGTCTTTATACT
>CAYOYG010000019.1:0-11294 GCA_964408135.1 uncultured Eubacteriales bacterium
ACAAAATTAAATAAATAAAATTATTAATAAATATAATTAATCATTAAAAGAATATATTGTTTATATAATTAATTATTGACACAATATTATTAATTATGCTAATAATTATAGCATACAAATTCACTACAGAAAAATTGTACTCATGATCTTTGAGTGCTATGATTTTGAAGAAGTTTGAGTCATGATAAGGAAGATGATGCTATGGAAAGCAAGAAAATGACGACGTGGCAAGTAGTAAAAAGACAATTCCAATTATTGCTAAAACGGAAAGAATATTTTATTTTTGCTTTATTAATTTTTAATGCGCTGGGCTCAACTCTGCTAACGCTTGTATTGTTATATGCACCACGGCGAATTATTGATGATTTGGCCCTAGGGGTTTCCTCGGAGCAATTAATCCAGGCCATTGTTATTTTTGCAGCCATTGGGCTATTTTGTGGAGCGATTTCCGCTTTTACTAACACCTATGAAAGCACCTATTTTATTCAAATTCGCATTGATGAATTTGATGCAATGAATCGAAAATATCAAGCCATCGATTATGCTTATCTTGAAGATCCGAAATTTCGTGATAAAGCCGGAATCGCCGTCAGTGCTTTAAACAGCAATCAAATGGGATTTGAAGCGGTCTATCATCATATTTTTAAATTATTACCACAATTCTTATCGGTAGTTGTTTTAAGTATTTTAATTGGTTTTTTTCAACCACTTGTTTTTATTGCTGCTTTAATTGGTAGTGGAATAACGGTGTTGGTTAATCGTGGTATTACTAAATATGTTGATCAACGTAAAGAAGATAAAGCACGGAGTCAACGACAAAAAGATTATTTCTATGAAACGTGTTACAACTTTACATATGGTAAAGAAATTCGGGTCAATAATTTAAAAGACAAGTTGACCAAGGATTATCAAAAAAAGTCCAATAACTATCTTCAAGTAATTCGCGATATCGCGGAACGCCGCTTCTTATTAGGGTTGTTGGAGTTAATTATGTTATTACTCCAAGATGGAATCGCTTATTATTTTATCATTAAAGGCTACTTTGCCCAAACCATTTCTTTAGGCGAAGTGGCGTTATATATAGGAGCCATCATAGCCCTATCTACTGCTTTAAGGGGACTAGTTACTACATATAGTGATTTAGTTATTGCTTGTAATTATTCCAAAGATTATTTTGCCTTTCGCGATGATACTTCACTTTTTTCTCGTAAAGGAAGTAAACCAGCAATCAATTCACAAGAAACCCTCGAAATTGAATTTAAAGATGTCTCGTTTCGTTATCCTAATACCGATAAATGGATTCTCCGCCACTTTAATTTCAAAATTCACAAAGGTGAAAAGTTGGCTATTGTAGGAACAAACGGCGCAGGGAAAACCACCATTATTAAATTAATATGTGGGTTATTCACGATCAATGAAGGTGAAATACTCATCAATGGCATTCCTTTGCAAGAATTTGATCAAATTGCCTATCAAACAATGTTTTCAGTTGTATTCCAAGAAGTTAACATTTATGCGATGAGTGTTTTAGAAAATGTCATCGGAAGTGATAAGACACTAGAAGCAAGAGAACGCGGGATTGCTTGTCTAGACCGTGTTGGTTTAACCTCAAAGATTGCTACTCTACCTCAACAATACGATCAACAACTGCTCAAAGTCATCGATGAAACCGGTGTCGAATTATCTGGGGGACAAAATCAAAAAATAGCGATTGCTCGTGCCTTATATAAAGACGCCAATATGGTTATATTAGATGAACCAACGAGTGCATTGGACGCTTTAGCAGAAGCTGAAATTTATCAATCCTTCAATGATTTAGTGAAAGCAAAAACGGCCATTTATATCTCGCATCGTCTATCATCAACCAAATTTTGCGATAAGATAGCCTTGTTTTCTCCCGATGGTCTAGTCGAATATGGTTCCCATGATGAACTTATGAAAAAGAAAGGCCATTATTATCATATGTTTGAAACCCAAGGGAAATATTATCAAGCGGAGGAAGCAAATCATGAATAAACAAAAGAAAGTGTTCTCCACTTTTATTACTTATGCCTTTAAGGTTTATCCTCGTTACTTTTTTGTCGTTATTTTTAATGCCTTTGTCAATGCGGCTTTGACCATATTCAATGCCTATTCCTTATCTATTGTTCTTCGTTCTTTATTAAATGGAAACTATCAAGATTCGATTGTAATTGGCTCGATTATTGTTTTGATTAATTTTATCTTTAACTTCTTAAGTAAATATATTAAACGTATCACCGAGATTCATCAAGAAGCGATGAATGAAGCCATTAATCGAGCGATTACAAAAAAACTGATGAATGTTCCCTACCAATTCTTAGAAGATCCCTATTATCTTGATTTAAAAGAACGAGCCAAATTTGCCGTCGAAAATCAAGGAACTATTTATCGTTTATTGACGAGCTTCACGGATTTAATTCAACTTGGAATTACCTTAGCAAGCTTATTAATCATCATGCTAGCTTTCAATGGAATCCTGGTTTTGATTTTAGTGATTGCGATAATTTTCAATGTCTTATTGATTGCTCTTTCTTTAAAGACACAACGAAATTTCTATCAAGAAATTATTCCTATCAATCGGCGTTTTGGTTATTACCTAACCACTTTGCAAGAAGAAAAGTATGCGAAAGACTACCGGTTATATTCCGTCGGCGATATGCTAGTCAATAAATTTAGTCAATATGGGCAACAAAATGCTCGCTACTTTGAAAATCTCGGTCGAAAATTAGGGTTACTTGGTGTTTGCATGGAAGTAATTAATTACATTCAAATGGGTTTGGTCTATGGTTTTGTTGCCGTGAAGACGCTAGTCAATCATCTACCAGTCAGTACTTTCTCCTTATATATTTCGACCGCGCTTGCTTTCTCTCAGTCGGTATCTAAAATCATCGATGTCGGTATGAATTTTGTCCAATCACTCGGCTATGTAGCTCCTTTTGTTGAATTGATTGGTTTGAAAGAAGAAAAGGAAAGCGGAAAGCAAATTCCTTTGAATCAAGAAATTCAAACGATTGAGTTCATCGATGTTTGTTTCCAATACCCTCGAACCGATAATATGATTTTAAGTCATGTATCCTTTGCCATTCATGCCGGTGAAAAAATCTCGTTGGTTGGTCTTAATGGGGCAGGGAAAACAACACTGGTCAAATTACTATGTCGATTGTATCAACCAACCAGTGGCCAAATCTTGGTCAATGGTCTTTCCATCTATGATTATGAGTTTGAAAGTTATTGCAAACAAGTCAGTGCGGTCTTTCAAGATTTCAAGTTATTTGCCTATAGTTTAAAAGAAAACATTTTAAATTACGACGGGGATGAACAAGTGGCTTATGCGATCGCATCTCAAGTCGGACTAAAAGAAAAAATCGATTCATTGCCGCAAGGGATTAATAGTTTGTATACGAAATCCTATGATGAGGGGGGCATTGAGTTATCAGGAGGAGAAGCGCAAAAAGTGGCGATTGCTCGAGCATTATATAGTCAATCCTCGTTAGTTATCCTCGATGAACCAACGAGTGCTCTTGATCCACTCGCGGAAGCCGAGATTTATCAACACTTTAATGACTTAGTGAAACACAAGACTGCATTGTATATATCCCATCGCATGTCTTCCTCGGTTTTCTGTGATCGTATTCTTGTGTTGAACAACGGAATCATCACTGATTTTGATTCTCATCGCAATCTCATGAAGAAGAAAGATAGTTTATATTATAAATTGTTTACCTCTCAAGCCAAAAATTATCAAAAATAAAAGGGAATTTTTCCCTTTTTGCTTTGTTTGTTAAAATATTGCAATTGCGTTATAATAAAAACAAGAAAGAAGATGGTATTATGGCTGAAATTAAACGAGCACCGGCAATCTTTATTGGACATGGTTCACCGATGAATGCAATTGAAACCAATCGGTTTTCTACACAATGGGCAAACATTGGAAAGTTATTTGATAAACCAAAAGCCATTGTTGTAATTTCCGCACATTGGTTTAGTGAAGGTACCCGTATCAATGATGAACTTCAACCCAAGTTAATTTATGATATGTATGGATTTCCCAAAGAATTGTATCAAGTACAATACCCTGCCTGCAATTCACCAGCAATCGTTAATGAAATAAAATCCATCTTAAAAAATCATCTCATTGTCGACAATCAATGGGGGTATGACCATGGGATTTGGTCGGTCTTACATCATATGTATCCTCAAGCCGATATCCCGATTGTGCCATTAAGTATCGATTACAATTTATCTCCTAAAGCCCATTATCAACTGGGACGTAAACTCCGAGCCTTGCGTGATCAAGGAGTGATGATTCTTGGTAGTGGTAATGTCGTTCACAATCTAGCATTGGTCGATTGGGGAATGAAGGGTGGTTATCAATGGGCGACCCACTTTGATTCGTACATCAAACGTCATATAGAAAATCGCAACTTCACTGACGTTATTCAATATCAAAAAGCTGGCCCATCGGCTCAAAGCGCTTTTTATACTCCAGAACATTTCTATCCACTCTTATATGTACTTGGGGCAGCCCATGAAGAAGATTCCATTCAAATAATAAATGAGGATGTTATTCTAGGAGCCATCTCTATGACTTCCTATCTGTTTATCGCATAAAAGGAGAAATTATATGCATAATTATCGACAAATTCATCAAGATATTTTTTACGTTGGCGTAAGTAACCGACAAGTTCGGTTTTTTGAAAATGTCTATCCAATCTCTGAAGGAATATCGTATAACTCCTATCTAGTATTGGATGATAAAAATGCTTTGTTTGACACCGTTGATCAAACCGTCGGACCTGTTTTTCTAGAAAACGTTCAATCGTTACTCCAAGGAAAACAACTAGATTACTTGATTATTACGCATATGGAACCAGACCATTGTGCCTTCATTCAAGAAATCTTATTACGTTATCCATCGCTTAAGATAGTTGGTAATCAAAAAACCAGCGCTATGTTGGGTCAGTTTTTTGATGTTAATTTACAAGACCGTTTGGTCATTGTCGGCGAAAAAGATCAATTAGATTTAGGTAAACATAAATTGCAATTTTTTATGGCTCCCATGGTCCACTGGCCTGAAGTTATGGTCGTCTTTGAATCAACTACTAAGACATTATTTTCGGCAGATGCTTTTGGTACCTTCAAAGCCCTTAATGGTAATATTTTTGCGGATGAAGTTGATTTTGAGCACGAATGGCTTAGTGAAGCAAGGCGTTATTATGCCAACATCATTGGTAAATATGGTATGCAAGTCCAATCCTTAATCAACAAGATTGAAATACTTGGTTTTACCACCATCTGCCCACTTCATGGTCCAATTTGGCGGGAAAATATAAAGTGGTATTGTGACAAGTATCGTCTATGGTCTAGTTATGAATACGAAGAAAAAGGCGTTGTTATCGCCTATGGATCCATCTATGGTCATACCGAAAATGCGGCGAATGTCTTAGCCAATATTCTCGCCCAAAAAGGGGTGAAGAATATTGTTCTATTCGATGTTTCGACCACCCATTGGTCCTATATCATTGCGGCTATCTTCCGTTATTCGCACTTTGTTCTTGCCTCATCCACTTACAATATGGGAATATTTGTTAACATGGAAACCCTCGTCCATAATATTGTTCATCACAATGTACAAAAGAAACGCATCGGCTTGATTGAAAATGGTTCCTGGGCTCCAGCAGCGGATAGTTTGATGCGCAGTGAAATGCTTAAATTAAAAAATATCGTGCTTTTACCTCGTAAAATCACGATAAAATCGGCACTCAAGAATGAACAAATTGCTGAATTAGAAATGCTTGCGAATGAATTACTCGATAATAAATAAGTCGTTTAAGCTACGTGAATGATAATCGCGATAAATATCCCAATCGCGAGAATACGATGACTCCAAAGCCAGGATTTCGTTCTTGGCTTTTTATATTGTCCATAAAGACCTAGTAGAACTTGTGCCAGCATAAATAGGGCTGCAATAATTCCACTGATTTTGATGCCTTCAGTGAAGAACACAAGTAGGAAGTGGATAAGAATACTTCCAATTGTGGCATAGCCAAAGAAGCGATGGTAACGAAAGAAGAAGCGTGTTAACTTAAGATAAATATCATAGATATTCTTGTTTTTTTGCAGATAGACCTTTGCATGTTTTAGTCCAAATTTCAAGACAAAATTGACAATAGTTAACGCATAGAAAAAGAGAATTACACCACCAAAAAATTCGCCAAGTTCACCCATAGTGTGATGCCTCCTTCAGGCTTATTTGTCTTCTGGGAAAGGAATTGGTTCGAAACTAAATCCAAGGGTATCATCCACTGGCATGGAAAAACAAATACCACGGGCTTCGGTGGTGACGCCATATTTGGCCACTAAAGCTTTCATCAATACTTCTTTTTGTTCGGATAAACATACAATCATCAAGATATCCTTTTCAGGATGTAGTGTGATACCAAAGAATTTTTCTTTTTCTTGGGAGATAGAGCTACGACCATGAATGATGGTTCCGCCACGAGCTCCGGCTAAGCGAGCTTCGTGCATTGCCTCATAGGCGAATCCATGATTACAGACATAAAAGATGACCTCTTTATTATTTTCCATCGGCTTTTCCTCCTTCAAATCGCTCCGTTAAGTAACGATATCCTAATTTTGTAATCGCGTGGACTGGGATAGTAAAAGCGGTCCCATTTCCGCGTTTAGCAAAGGCAAATCTTTCTTCTAGTTGATGCATGATGATAGCAATGTCCCCCGCATCGACTAAACTAAAAATGACATCCCGATCGGTTTCCTCCAAGGAAAAATAATCCCGGATGAGAGAAGTCGCTGTTCCTTCTCCTGGTACCGTCATTTGAAAATCAATATGACCTTTACCAATTACTTTTGCGACCTCTTCACTAATGTCTCTTGGTACTATGGATATGAATAGTTTCATTTTCTTCCTCCTTCAAATGGATAATTTCATCTTCTTCGGTTTTTATACTTGCTTTTCTCAACTTGACTCTATAAATAATACCCAGTATTTGAATCGTAATTAATGGTGTCATGGCCACAATCGACATCAAGCCAAACGAACCGGTTAATATATTCTCACCAATGGTGGTCGCAACGCCTAAAGCAAAAGGCATCAAGAAGGTCGTGGTCATTACACCAGAGACTGCCCCCCCAGCGTCAAAGGCAATGGCGGAGAAGATTTTCGGACTCAAGAAAGAAAGGATAATGACCAGGATATAACCGGGTAGAATAATCCACCAAAAGTTGATGGAGTAAACAATACGCAAACACGCAAGTCCGACCCCGATAGCGACAGCGATGGCTAATGAACCCATCATTAATTTGCGGGAGATAGCACCAGCACTGACTCGTTCAACTTGACGGTTTAAGGCAATGACGGAAGGTTCAGCCGATACGACTAATAAACCAAAGAGGATGCCCGTTGGTAGTAAGTAGATTAGATATTGATCAAGGGCGAGTGTTCGGCCTAGAAGGGTGCCAATATTGACTAGACCAGCATTCGCTCCAGTTAAAAATAAGACCAATCCGACATAGGTATATAAAAAGGAAACGATGGTTTTAATCATTTTCTTACGATTATAACGTAAGGCGATGCTTTGAAAAACAATGAAGAGTAAAACAAAAGGCGAGATGGCAATTAGCATTTGCCATAAATTCACAACAAAGTATTCCCATAAGGTGGTTGTCATATCACTCACTGGAATACTTGGGTGGACAAACAAACCAAGAATTAAGACACTAATCATGGGGCCAGCTGACACAATACCAATCAAACCAAAGCTATCTTCTTGTGAACTCTTGTCGCCTCTAGCCCGCGAAATACCAAGACCGAGTGCCATAATAAAAGGCACCGCCATAGGTCCCGTGGTTACTCCACCAGAATCCAACGCAAATGAAATGAAATCTGGATTCACAAATGCCACGATACCTGCTAGGAAAAAGACAATGAAATATGTAGCAATAAACAGTGTTCTTAAAGGAATTTGGGTTAAAATCCGCAATAAAGAAAGTATGGTAAATAGTCCGACTCCGATGGCTACTGTTGTAATTAGAACTGGTTGAGCGACCACGGCTTTAAATTGGTCAGCCAGGACCCAGATAGCAGGTTCTGCGATGACAATGAGAAAACCAACGATAAATGCAACAAGGATAAAAAAGAGTATTTTTCTTCTTTTAACCATATATTCTCCAATGGATTCTGCAATGATAATGGTTGAATTTAATGAACCAAGAGAGAATAAAGTTAGACCTAGAATTAACAAAACATCACCAATTAAAAAACTAGTGATATAATACGCCTCGATTTTTAATAGGAGACTCGCGATTAATATAATGATTGAAATAGGTAGAACAGCCTTGGTTGATTCCCACAGTTTGTCGAATAAAATTTTTAAACCCAAGTTTATTCCCCCTTCCATCGTAATATATATATTATATACGAAATATTATGAAATTGGAGGAAGGATGATACATATTTATTTAAATTTTATTCTTATGAAACTATCAAAATTTAAAAAACAAAGAAGGATAAAAGTTTTGCCTCCTCTTCCCATAAAAAAATAGTTTACATTTTTAAAATCTTGTGCTAAAATCTTCGCAATGCGATGAAAAGAATTAGTATATATCATTTACTTCCACAGCGAGTTATCACCTGGTGCAAGGATAATGAAAGAATGGTATAGAACGCATCTTGGAGCAATTTAGCAGAAATAGTAGTACGCTAAATCGGACAACGCCCGTCAAAGCGCTTAAAGATCATGGCAATAGCGATGATGAACTAAGGTGGCACCGCGTCATTACAACGCCCTTAGACTTGTATATTTATATTAGTCAGGGGTGTTTTTTATTTCCCTGAAAAAGTTTCAAAAATACATAGGGAGGATATTATGAAACGCAAATCAATTTTATTTTTTATTCCAGCGATTGTTCTTTCCATTGCGACCAGCTGTAGCAGTGGCTTTAAGACTTTAGAAAAAATTGTTGATAGTGGCAAATTAATTGTTGCTACGAATGCTGAATTCGCTCCATTCGAATACGTTGAAGGCACTTCTTTTAAAGGAATCGACATTGACATAATTGAAGGCTATGCCGAATATATTGGGGTTGAATGCGACATTCAAGACCAAGATTTCGATGCCGCCTTATTATCTGTTGCTAAGCATAAAGCCAATGTAGCGATTGCTGCCATTACTAAAAATGAAAAGCGGGAAGAAACAATGTCCTTCTCCAATGCCTACTTTACGGCCAATCAAGTCGTTGTTGTTCGTTCAAACTCTACCTATGCTTCTTTAACCACGGAAGCAACCATTCTTGCTGCCTTAAGCCAAAATCAAGCGCGTATCGGAGTCCAACGGGGAACAACTGGTCAATATTATGTGGAAGGGGATGAAGATTGGGGATTTGATGGTATTGCTTCCACCACATGTGTTGCCTACGATAACGGTGCACTTGCTGCCAATGCATTAAGCAATGGTCAAATCGATGCCGTGATTATCGACATTGCACCAGCGGAAATTTATTGTGATAACTTCAATAACATTCAAGTATTGGATGTTGTCTTAACTCAAGAAGAATATGCCATTGCCGTCGGCAAAGGCAATGATACATTAATTGCTTCCTTAAATGCCTACATTGCTTTAATTAAGAGCAATGGTGTCTTTGATACAATCGTCTCGACCTATTATGGAGAAGTTGCGTAATGAACCAGACGCCGAGTATAAAAGAAAAAATAGTTAAATGGGGGATCCTTACGGGCATTTTGCTCGTAGCTCTCCTATTTGTCGTTTTAAACCATGATACATTTTTTAATCGGATTGATCGGAACTTTTTAGCTACCAATAACTATAAAAACATTCTAATTGGACTAGGCAATACTTTTATCATTGCCACCTCTGGTTTTGCGATTGGTCTCGTGTTAGGGATTGGTGTTTGTATCCTTCAAGGATTACAAAGCCAAAAAGTCATCATTCTTGCAGCAAAACAAGTACTCAGTTGGTATGTAGCTCTTTTTCGCGGAACACCAACCGCGGTCCAATTATTAATTATTTATTACATTATCTTTTCTTCGTTCAGTGGCAATCCAATTTGGGTCGCTGTTTTAGTGTTTGGACTAAATAGTGGCGCGTATGTCTCGGAAATTATGCGTGGAGGGATTAACGCCGTTTCAAAAGGGCAAATGGAAGCTGGTAGAGCTTTGGGTCTATCCTATCAAACGGTGATGTTTAAAATCATTATTCCTCAAGCCATCCGTAATGCACTACCTAGTTTATTTAATGAATTTATCACTTTAATTAAAGAAACATCGATTGCTGGATTTATTGGGGCGGTTGATTTAACACTCGCCTTTCGTAAAATTGCGAATGCAACCTATGATTATGAAATTGTTTATTTAATCATGGGTCTTGTTTATTTCATTCTTATTTTGATTATTACCAATCTATTAACCAAATTAGAAAAGAAGGTGAGCAAACATGATCGAACTTAAACATATCACCGTTTCGTTTAGTAACGAACCTCCGGTTTTAAAAGATATTTCATTAAAAATCAATAAAGGGGAAGTCGTTGCAATTATTGGTCCTTCTGGTAGTGGTAAATCAACGTTGATTCGCGTGATGAATCATCTCGTGAAGCCAACAAGTGGTGAAGTCTATTTTAATAAGGTTCTATTGGAAGATAATAATATCAATGCCATTCGGATTAAAATGGGGATGGTTTTCCAACAATTCGAATTGTTTCCTCATCTGAGTGTTTTGGATAATATTATCTTGGCTCCCGTCAGTTTAAAGCTGCTTTCAAAACCAAAAGCGATTGTGAAAGCCGATGAATTATTGACTAAGGTCAATCTTCTAGATAAAAAACTCGCTTATCCTGGTTCCTTATCCGGCGGACAAAAACAAAGAATTGCCATTTGTCGTAGTCTTGCTATGTCACCACAAGTGATGTTGTTTGACGAACCAACGAGTGCCCTTGATCCTGAAATGGTCAAGGAAGTATTAACAATTATTCGCGATTTAGCGAATAATAGTGGAATGACCATTCTGATAGTGACCCACGAAATGAGTTTTGCCAAAGAAATCAGTGATCGTGTCCTCTTCGTGGATGGTGGTACGATTATTGAAGATAATACGCCTGAACAAATTTTTAATCATCCAAGCAGTCCAAGACTGAAAGAATTTTTATCCAAAGTCTTGTAATCTTTAATGAATATCGTAAAAAAGTAGACATCGACAAATCAGGTCTACTTTTTTTAATGAAATGAAACTTACACTTGCATT
>CAYOYG010000020.1:0-11291 GCA_964408135.1 uncultured Eubacteriales bacterium
GAGGATATCGGCTTGTTGGCAGATAGCGTTAAGATGGTTTGTTTTTGAATGACAAATCGTTACAGTCGCGTTTTGATCTAGCAACATTTTACTAACCGGCATTCCAACAATTTTACTGCGACCAACGACCACAACATTTTTACCTTGAAGTTCGATGTTATAAAAATGTAAGAGTCCTAAAATGGCGCGAGCGGTGGAAGGAAAAAGCGTTGGTCTACCATGCATCAGTAGCCCCGCATTATACGCACTACAACCATCCACATCTTTCTTTGGATCAAGAATATCGTAGATTTCATTTTCATTAATGGCTTTTGGAAAAGGACGATCAATGATAATTCCATCAATCTTCGGATTATTATTCAGTGTTTGAATTAGTGTGATTAACTCCGTTTTTGTGATGGTTGGATAAACATACTTTTCAATATGGATTCCTAATTCGGTAGCAAGTTTTTCACGCGACTTTAAATACGAAAGTGAAGAATCATCGCTTTGTGGAATCACAATCGCAAGCACTGGTTCTTTTTTACTGATTTGTCGATAATGGGCGATTTTTTCTTGGCATTGTTGTTTGTAATAAACACTCGCCTCTTTGCCAGATAAAACTTGGTTCATTAAAATAACCCCTCGATTTTTCCGTTTTCGTCGATATCAATTTTGTTGGCAGAAGGTTCTTTTGGTAAGCCAGGCATTGTCATAACAGCTCCGGTTAAAGGAATCACAAAATTGGCCCCTGCCGATAGCCGCACTTCTTTGACGGTGATATCAAAGTTGGTTGGTCTTCCGACTAATTTTTCGTTATCAGATAGTGAATTTGGTGTTTTGGCCATACATATATAGGCATGATCAAATCCCATTTTTTTATATTGAGCTAATTTCGCTTTGGCTTCTTCACTATAAACAACACCGCGTGCTCCATACATCTTCGTTGCAATTGTAAAGATTTTGTCTTCAAGTGAACTCTTGATATCATAAAGTGGTGTATAAGATTTCTTTTGTAAGTGATGAACGATATAATCCGCTATATCGATTGCCCCTTTACCACCTTGGGCATAGACATCACTTAAGAAGACCGGAATATTAGTCGCTTTGCATTTATTTTTTAGCCATTGTATTTCTTCTTCACTATCGCTAGGAAAACGATTAATTGCTACTAAATATGGTAGATGAAACATTTGAATGTTTTCGACATGCTTTTCTAGATTGCTAAATCCCTTTTCTAACGCTTCAATATTACTATTTTTAAGGTCATCTTGGCTGAGACCTCCATGCATCTTGAGCGCTTTAATCGTCGCGACAAGAACCACAAAGTTTGGTTGTAACTCACCGACACGACATTTAATATCTAAAAACTTTTCCGCGCCTAAATCGGCGCCAAATCCGGCTTCGGTGACCACATAATCGGCTAACTTTAATCCAAGTCTCGTCGCAATTAAGGAATTACATCCATGGGCAATATTTGCAAATGGACCGCCATGGATAAAAACCGGACTACCGTCGAGGGATTGCACTAAATTTGGTTTAATCGCTTCTTTCATTAAAACAGCTAAAGAACCAACAATTCCTAAATCGCCGATTGTGACTGGTTGATTGTGGATGGTGTAAGCCACAATACAACGCGATACTTTTGTTTTAAAATCTTCTAAGTCTTTCGCAAGACATAAAATCGCCATGATTTCAGTCGCAACGGTAATTTGAAACCCATCGTTTCTTTCCGGGCCATTACCTTTACCAAAACCGATTTTGATTTCCCGTAAAGCCCGGTCATTCATGTCGAGTGCTCGTTTCCAGACGACGCGATTAATATCGATTTCAAGAGCATTTCCAAAGTGAATATGATTGTCTAAACAAGCCGAGACCAGATTATTTGCCGTGGTTACTGCATGTAAATCGCCGGTAAAATGAAGATTAATATCTTCCATGGGAACAACTTGTGAATAACCACCACCCGCAGCCCCACCTTTTATGCCAAAAACCGGACCAAGGGATGGTTCGCGCAGACAAATGATGGCTTTTTTACCGATTAAATTTAAAGCATCGCCGACTCCAATGGTCGTGGTAGTTTTACCTTCGCCTGCTTTGGTTGGTGTAATAGCAGTGACTAAAATTAGATTCCCATCTGGATTTCGTTGAATTTGACGATAAAAATCAAGATGTATTTTCGCTTTATATTTCCCATATGGCTCGACATAAGAGCTCGGAATTTGTGCTTTTTTTGCAATTTCATAGATATCAATTAAGGAATGTTCTTGCGCAATCTCAATTCCTGTTTTCATTTGAGCCATACGAATACCTCCTAAGGCAGACGATGAATCATCGTCTTTAGTGTTTGTATCCATTGTAAACTATCATACTTCAATTGTAAATCGACGGACCCTTGCAGGTTAATTTCCATGTTAACAATGCAGCCTTGTAGGACGGCTTTAGAAAGAATAAATCCCATATCTAAATCACCTTTAATCGAAGCAACCACGTATGGTGTAGCCACTTTATAGTGTTCGATTTGTTCGACCACTAATTTTGAAAGTTCATAAGGAACACGTAAACATTCGTTTTGATACGAAGTGGTGTCTTTTTTTTCTTTTAAAGCTTGCAAAAAGGTACGAAAGGCCATTTCGTCTTGTTCCATATAGTCTTTTAAAATCCGAATTGATTGATCAAAGTAATCGATCAATGTGTGGACTTTAGTTTGTTCTTCCAGTGAATAGTTTAAAAAACTCTTGCGCTTAATCGATACTTTTAAGGCCATATTCACCAAGGCTGTGGCACAACTTGCGACATAAGCGGCGGCACTACCACCACCAGGTGCTGGTTGGTCACTATTTAATTCGGCAAGGTAGGAAGTAAGCGTTCGTTCATTCATGAACATCACCCTTTGCGATGATAGCACGTGCAATGGCAATCCCGTTGGCACCAGCTTGGGCTAATCCCCGTGTTAAGCCAGCGCCATCGCCACCCGCATAGAGATTTTTAATCTTGGTTTCAAAGTTTTCATTCACTTCAGGTCGAGCCGAATAAAATTTCGCTTCTACCCCATATAAGAGGGTGTGTTCTGAGGCAATACCGGGCGTGATATGGTTTAAAGCTTCGACCATTTCAATGATGGATTTCATCGTATTATATGGTAGAACTAGACCTAAATCACCGGCAACCGCTTCTTTTAAAGTAGGAGTAACAAAACCTTCTTCTAATCGTTTTTGTGTAGTGCGTCTTCCTTTTAAAATATCGCCATATTTTTGCACAATAATTGAACCTTTGGTCAATTTATTAGCTAAGGAAGAAATATCAGAAGCATATTCGTTTGGTTGATCAAAAGGATCACTAAAAATATGCGAAACTAAAATGGCAAAGTTGGTATTCTTGGAACCTAGTTTTGGGTCATTATACGCATGGCCATTGGCGAGCATAACCCCCCCTTGGTTTTCAATAACAACATGCCCACTTGGGTTAGAACAAAATGTCCGAACTCTAGTGCCAACGGAAGCACTAAAAATAAATTTACCTTCGTATAAGGACTCATTAATTTCTTCCATGACGATATCATTGGTTTCCACCCGGACACCGATATCGACTTGGTTATTGATGAGTTTTAGTTTGTGTTTTTTAAATAAAGTGTTAATCCAGGCGGCGCCTTCACGACCGACGCCTAAGACGACATAATCGGCCATAATGGATTCACCGCGGCTAGTGACAACACCAACCACACGATTATTTTCGACGATTAAATCTTCGACATTTGTCTTAAAACGATATTCAACTTTATCTTGTAAGTATTGATAAATACTAGTCAATATTTTACGGTTTTCTTCGGTGCCAAGATGACGAACCCGAGCACGGAGTAGCTTTAATCCAACCCCATAGCCCCGTCTTTCAATGTCACGAACCTTATCACTATAAGGATCAGTAATGAATTTTGGTGCACCGTGTTTCATGTTGATGGCATCGACATATTCAATTAATTCCGATACTTTATCGGCGGGTAAATAATCGGTTAACCAGCCACCAAATTCTTCGGTAATATTAAACTTACCATCGGAATAGGCCCCAGCTCCCCCAAATCCACAGGTAACCGAGCAAGCAGGATAACAACCGGAGTGTCCTTTTTGGTCGATTGGGCATTGTTTGATTTGTTTTAGCATAATTGGACATTTGCGATCTTGAATCGCATGCCCTTTATCGATTAATACAACCTTTAATTCTGGTTTTTTTAAATGGAGTTCATAGGCAGCGAATATTCCCATTGGTCCCGCGCCAACAATTACGACATCGTACTTTTCCATAATTTCATCCCTCACTCTAATGCATCCAATAATAATTATAAATTATTATTTATAAATTACTAGGAAAACTTTTATTTTTTACTGGCTAGAGCTATATTCTTTTTCACCCGATTAAAGACTAATGATCCAATTAAAATAATCGCTCCACCGACGATGGTCGGAATGGTCGGTATTTCTTGGGTGATAATCGCCCCAAAGAAGGTCGCAAATACCGGTGGCAAGAACAAAAGATTGCCCACCGAATTAACACTGGTCGAGGTGCGAACTGCAATCCCCCAAAGCAGGGTAGAGATTCCAACTACACCAATAGCAAAAGCAATGACTAAGATTAATTGATTTTGCGGCGCGTTTTGTAGGACAACAAAGCTATCTGGAGCGGCGATAAATAGAAAAATACTACCAAATATCGTCGAGTAGGTAATAATTTCAATCGCTTGATATTTGACTAAAACGCGTTGAATAATTGTATATAAAGACGATAAAATCGTCGCCATGATAATCCAGATAATGCCACTATTAAAGGTTAAAACACCATCAAATAATGAGATAACGAGCACGCCAGAGAATTGGATTAAAATCGGAATCCATAATTTGGTATGCAGTTTTTCTTTGATGAACAGTCTTGAGAGTAAAACAATCATAATCGGACTGCTCGCCATAATCATGCTGGAAGTGGCCGAAGTCACCGAAACAAGCCCATTATTTAAGGAAATGTTATAAAAAGTGATCCCGATAAAACCAGCTAAGATAAAGACCGGAATATCTTTCCATTTTGGTAAACGTGCTTTCATAAAGAAACTGACAATAACTAAAAAGAGGCCGGCAATCGCATATTTAATAAAAGCCAAAGCAATCGGTGGATAGTATTGTAGGCAAATACGGTTCAGCGGAAAGGATAGTCCCCATAAAATCATCGCAATAAAGGCAATAAACAGTGGCTTCTTATTATTCATATGTCGTCCCCCTACCTTTGACATTATACCGATAATTTTGGATACGTGTAAAGCAAAACAATCGCCCTTTTTACGAAATATTTTCTTATTTTTAATAAGAAGGGATTATGGTATAATATCCTATGCTTGGGAGTGAAGAAGATGAAACATCCAAAATATTCGCCAATGATGAATCAATATCTGGATATTAAAAAAGAATACCCTGATACATTAATCCTTTTTCGATTAGGAGATTTCTATGAACTGTTTTTTGATGACGCCAAAATTGCCTCCAAAGAACTCGAACTTGTCTTAACCGGACGGGATGCCGGGGTGGAAGATCGAGTCCCAATGTGTGGGGTCCCTTTTCATGCGGTGAATGGCTATATCGAAAAACTAATTAAAAAGGGATATAAACTAGGAATTGTTGAACAATTAGAAGATCCAAAATTGGCCAAAGGAATCGTCAAACGGGATGTAGTACAAATCATAACTCCAGGAACTCTCATCGATACTGGATTAGACGATAAAAAGAATAATTATATTGTCGCTATCGATCATCATGGCGCATTTATGATGGTAGCGTATTGTGATATTTCCACGGGTGAACTAGGGGTTATGAATTTAGAAGCCGATAGTGATTTACTAATCAATGAAATCACCACTTTAGAAGCTAAAGAAGTCGTCGTCACTTCTTCTCAACTCAATTACTTTAAAAATCATCTTAAGATGCCGCATATCACTTTCTCCCTTCAAGAAGAAAGTAGCCTTGATTTAACCTATGAACATCTCTTGAAGGATATTAAAGATATTCGTCAAGTTCAATGTCTAGTGCGTTTAATTGAGTATTTAACAAGAACGCAAAAACGCAATCTTGAGTATCTCCAACCAGCGAAAATAATCAAAGCCATGCACTATCTCCAAATGGATTTCTTTACCCGTAATAATCTTGAATTAACAAGAACATTACGTAGTGAAGATCGCTATGGATCCTTACTCTGGGTAGTTGATAAAACAAAAACCGCCATGGGCGGAAGACTTTTAAAACAATATATTGCGCGTCCTTTAGCCGAAATAAGTGAAATTACGCGCCGCCAAGATATCGTTGCGGCCTTCATTGAACACTTCTTACTGCGGGGCGATGTTATAAAATGTTTGCAAGATGTCTATGATTTACCGCGTCTAATTGCCCGCATCAATTATGGCAACGCCAATGGTCGTGATTTAATTCAACTTGCGACCTCCTTACGGGTGCTTCCGAAATTAATTGCCCTATTAAAAGCCAGTAAGGATTCAAGGCTAGATGCTTATAGCAACAACCTGCATCCGATGGACGATTTAGTTGGTTTAATTGATCGTAGTATCGTGGATAATCCCCCATTTACGATTAAAGAAGGCGGACTCATAAAACGGAAATATCACGCTCAGCTCGATGAACTTTATGCCTTAAGTCATGGTGGTAAGGAATGGGTGTCCGCGTTAGAAGCTCAAGAAAAAGAAAAAACAGGGATAAAAAATTTAAAAGTTGGTTTTAATAAGGTCTTTGGATTTTATATAGAAGTTACCAATTCATTTCTTCCCCTGGTGAAAGATGAATTTGGCTACATACGTAAACAAACCTTATCCAACTGTGAACGATTTATCACCCAAGAATTAAAAGAAAAAGAAGAATTAATCTTAACCGCAGAAGAAAAGATTATTAAACTTGAATACGAAATCTTCCAATCCATCCGTGATGAAGTGAAAAAATACACCAGTGCGATTCAAACACTATCGGATTATCTTTCTGAACTCGATGTTTTAGTTGCTTTTGCCGAAGTCGCCGTCACCAATCACTATACAAGACCTAAATTCCATCATGAACGCTCTCTTTTTATTCGTGATGGTCGGCATCCGGTCATTGAAAAAGTCTTTCAAGATAACACCTATATTGCCAACGATGTATTCTTAAACGAAGAGCAATACCTTTTATTAATTACTGGCCCAAATATGGGGGGGAAAAGTACCTATATGCGCCAAACCGCTCTCATCGTTATTATGGCGCAGATGGGATGTTACATCCCGGCCGGTGATTCTTTACTTCCTATCTTTGATCAAATATTTACCCGTATCGGTGCAAGCGATGATTTAGTCTCGGGTCAATCAACGTTCATGGTTGAAATGCTCGAAGCCAATCACGCTTTACGCAATGCCACAATTAACTCTTTAATTATTTTTGATGAAATTGGGCGAGGAACTTCGACCTATGATGGCATGGCATTAGCCCAAGCCATCATTGAATACTTGGTCGTCAATGTGAAAGCCATGACGTTATTCTCCACCCACTATCATGAATTAACGAATCTAGAAAAGAGTCTAAAAGGGTTAAAAAATATCCATGTCAAAGTTCATGAGGAAGAAAATAATGTTACCTTCTTATATAAGATTGGTGATGGATGTGTCAATAAGTCGTATGGGATTAATGTCGCACGTTTAGCTGATTTACCCGATAGTCTTTTACAACGGGCGAAAGTCATCCTAGATCACCTAGAAGATAATCGTCTTGCTTCGACCAATGCCCATATCATCGTCAAAGAAGTCATCAAAAAAAGTGCGATTGAAGAAAAAATCAAAGCGATTGATCCTTTATCAATCTCACCACTTGAAGCCCTAAATATCCTATATTCTTTGAAAAAAGAAATTAAATAAAGGAGGTGCCCTATGTCGAAAATTCAAATATTGTCCCCTCAAGTCGCCAATATGATTGCCGCTGGAGAAGTCGTTGAACGTCCAGCCAGTGTCGTTAAGGAACTAATGGAAAATGCCATCGATGCTGGGGCAACTAAGATTGAAATTCGCATCAAGAACGCGGGTCGTGATGCCATTTTTGTTCGTGATAATGGCAGCGGCATGAGTAAAGAAGACGCTCCTTTAGCTTTTATCCGTCATGCTACTTCAAAGATTGCTACGAAAAAAGATTTATTTGAAATCGCTACATTAGGCTTCCGGGGTGAAGCCTTACCTTCCATTGCTTCGGTTAGCCAAGTAACTATGATTACCTCCACCGGGGAGGATGTTGCCTATAAACTGGTGATGAGCAATAATAAGATGAGTGTATTTGTTCCAACTACTGCTCCGAAGGGAACTTCTATTTTAGTGGAACAATTATTTTATAATACACCCGCTCGCTTGAAACACTTAAAAAGTGAATCCACGGAGTTAAGTAATATTGTCGAAGTTGTTAATAAATTAGCTCTGTGTTATCCCCACATTGTTTTTGATTTTTATCATGATGACCACCGTCTTTTTCAAACCAGTGGTCGCGGTGACTTACTAGAAGTCCTAGCAACCATTTATGGCAATGATTTTGCGAAAGATTTAATTGAAGTCTCTTTTGCCAATACTGATTTTCGTGTTCATGGTTATATTGGAAAAAACTATGTCTCTCGACCAAGTCGTAAATACATTACCTGTATGTTAAATAGACGGCCGATTCGTTTACCATTCATTTATTCTATCTTGAGTGAAGTCTATCATCCTTATATTCCTAGTGATCGTTTCCCCGTCGCTTTTTTAGCCATTGAAGCGGATTATCAATTGGTCGATGTCAATGTTCACCCTTCCAAAAGTGAAGTGCGGCTTTCTAAGGATGATACTTTAACCCAATTATTGAAGACGGGTTTAAAAGAAAGTCTAGGGGTAAAAGCAAGTGTACCAACGGTTAGTTTGGAATCCTTTATCCAACCAACGAGTAGTCAACCTGCCTTAAACCTTGATGTTTATCCCCTTCCTTCGCTGAGCCAAGAGACACCAAAGATGGTTATTCAAGAAGTAGAAACTACCCCATTAAAGCGGGAAGAAAATCCTGCTTCTAAACTACCAACCATGCAGGCAATTGGTCAAATTCATGGAACCTATCTTATCGCTCAAAGCGAGGGAGGATTCTACTTAATCGACCAACATGCCGCGGTTGAGCGGATAAATTATGAAAAATTAGAACGATTATATGCACAAAAAATCACAACCGCCTCTTTACTTATTCCTTATGTCATTGAACTTAACTATAATGACATTATGTTGATTCGCGACAAACTGTGGTGTTTTGAACCCCTTGGTATCCAGGTCGAGATTTTTGGTAATAACGCACTGCGTTTCCTAGCTCTTCCGACTTGGATTGAAAAAGCCGGCGCTATCGACTATTTAAATTCGATTATTGAGGAAATATTGAAAGGCAATACGAACATTTTCAAATTACGCAGCCATAGTATCGCTACTCTAGCTTGCCATGATTCGTTAAAAGCCAATCAATTTTTAACATTAGAAGCCATGCAAGCCATTGTGGATTCCTTGCGTCAATGTCAAAATCCACATAATTGTCCGCATGGACGACCTACGATGATCTATTATTCGATTTATGAATTAGAAAAATTATTTAAAAGGACGGGATTTTGATGCAGAAAGTTTTGGTCATCTGTGGTCCGACCGGAATTGGGAAAAGCGCTCTTTCAATTGATTTAGCATTGAAGTATCATGGTGAAATCATCAGTGGTGACTCAATGCAAATTTATAAAAAGATGAATATTGGAACCGCTAAACCAGATCCAGAAGACCTCGCTAAAGTACCACATCACCTCATCGATATTAAAGAACTTGAGGAAACTTTTAGTGTGGCAGATTTCCAAACACTCGTTCGTTATAAAATTGCCGAAATTGCAAGTCGCCATCATCTACCGATTATCGTTGGTGGCACTGGATTATATTTAAAAGCCGCTTTATACGATTATGTCTTTCCGCAAGAAATTCATGATAGTGAAATTTACGCGAATGAAGCCAATCACGAATTGCATGAAAAACTACGGCTACTTGATCCACAAGCGGCGAGTGAAATTCATCCCAATAATCGCAAGCGTATCATTCGCGCTTTAAATATTGCGACCACGACCGATTACAATAAAAGTGCTACTTTACTTAAACAAGCGCATGTTCCTTTATACGATGTCTTATGCGTGGGATTAACGTCGGATCGTGATTTTGTCTATGGTCGAATCAATCGTCGCGTCGATAAAATGTTTGAGCAAGGACTACTGCAAGAAGCAAGCGAAATCTTGGCTTGCCCTTCAATTAGTTTAACCGCCAAACAAGCGATTGGGTATAAAGAATTTATTCCATATTTTGAAGGGCGCGCTACCTTAGATGAAGTCAAAGAAAAAATAAAACAAGCCTCGCGACGCTATGCGAAGCGTCAATTCACTTGGTTTAATAATCAAATGGATGTCAGTTGGTTTGATATTCGTGGTGATTATCATAGTGCGATTTGTGAAGAGTTGGAGGTGTTTCTCCATGAATAGTTTTCAACGAAATGAATTGTTGCTCGGTGAAAAAGTGACAAGTAAAATCTATGCCTCTACTATTCTTCTAGTGGGTCTAGGTGGTGTCGGCTCTTTTGCCTGTGAAGCCATCGCTCGTCTTGGCTTTGGCAATATTATCTTAATTGATAAGGATGATTATGAAGAAACAAATCTTAATCGCCAACTAGGGGCAACCATATTCACGCTCCATCGTCCCAAAGTTGAAGTCATGAAAGAACGTATCTTATCCATCAATCCCAAAGCCATTGTTACTATCTTTAAAACAACCTACAATCAGGATACTTTTACAACATTACTTGCAAACTATTCCATTGATTATGCCATCGATGCAATTGATTCCATTCCCGCAAAATGGCAACTCATTAAAGACTGTCTTCAACATCAAATTACCTTTGTAAGTTCAGGTGGTATGGCTTGTAAAACAAGCAGTGCCTCTATCCAAATTTTACCATTAGATAAAACATCCTATGATCCAATATGTAAACAACTGCGCATCTATGCCCGCAAAGAACAAATCGATATGAAAAAAATCTATATGTGTGTGAGCTTAGAAGAAACCATCATCAAAGAAACGAATGGGATTCTACCAAGTATTATTTTTAATCCTTCCATCAGCGGTCTAAAATGTGTCGAATTCATTATCCATCAAATCATGAAAATATCTGAATAAAAAGCACCATTTGGTGCTTTTATTTTTCATATAATTATTTGTATTCCATCACTAGAATTTATCT